>NZ_JAXDRQ010000038.1:0-13257 GCF_034090965.1 Absicoccus sp.
ATCAAGACTTTCATTTTGGATATGGATGGAACCATCTATCTAGGAAATGATTTATTCCCTTATACACATAAATTCTTAGATAAAGTGGAAGATACAAGTCGTAATTATTATTTCTTTACGAATAATTCATCCAAGGATTTGGATGCCTATACAACAAAATTGGGAAAAATGGGAATTGATATCACACCCGAACAGATGATGGTCTCGACCAATGTGATCTTGGAATATCTGGATGCACATCATCCAAAAGCGAAATTATATGTAGTGGGAACACCGGCTTTGTTGCGAGCTTTTGAGAAAGCCGGATGGACACTGGATGATCAAGATCCCGATGTGGTGATTCTTGGGTTCGATACCACATTGACCTATGAAAAACTATCAAAGTTATGTACATTTGTTCGCCATGGCAAGACCTATTACGGTATCAACCCTGATTTGAATTGTCCGGTTGAAGGCGGCGAATTTATTCCGGATTGTGGCAGTATCGCCCGATGTGTGGAATCCAGTACCGGGGTCTATCCGGAATTCTTTGGGAAACCAAGCCATCGAACTCTGGATTATATCGTGAAGGCAACGGGCTTAAGACCGGAACAAATTGCGATTGTTGGCGATCGGATGTATACCGATATTGCGGTCGCTGATGGATCCGATGTTGTCAGCATCCTGGTATTAAGTGGGGAAACCAAGATCGAAGATGTACCAAGCAGTAAACATCAACCCGATATCATCGTAGACAATATTGGTGTCTTAGCGGATTTATTGTAAAGAGTATCATTTTTCGTCATTTTTTGAAAAAGATTGTACGGGAATTCTGTTGACATATGGGAAATAGCCCATTATAATGTCGTTGTAAAAAGTAAATCAATGTATGAGATCAGAGAGTATACATGAAACAAGAAATTGTTTTTCGTATACTCTCTTTTTTTGATTGAGAAAGAAGGGTATGAAATATGTATGATGTAATCATTGTTGGCGGTGGCGTTTCTGGTACGACATTGGCATTTGAACTCAGTAAGTATGAAGGAAGCGTGTTGTTGCTGGAAAAAGAAAATGATGTAGCCGATGGTACGACCAAAGCAAATAGTGCCATTATCCATGCTGGATATGATGCGAAGGAAGGCACATTGATGGCAAAATATAATGTATGGGGAAATAAGGTTACACCGCAATTGTGCAAGGACCTCGATGTTCGTATCAAAAATATTGGTTCTTTGGTTGTTGCCTTTAGTGAAGAAGAGAAGCCTATGCTTCAAACACTATATGATCGTGGTGTGAAAAATGGTGTTCCCGATCAAAGAATCATTGGTAAAGAAGAATTACATGAAATGGAACCAAATATTGCGGATAATGCGGTTGCTGCTTTATATGCGCCTACTGCATGTATTGTGGATCCATGGGATATTGCGATTGCTTGTGCGGAGACAGCGGTAAAAAATGGCGCGGAAGTCAAATTAAATGAAGAAGTAAAAGCTATCCAAAAGGTAGATGATCATTTTGTGGTCAAAACGGATACAGATACATTTGAAGCCAAATTGGTTGTCAATGCAGCGGGTGTAGAATGTGATAAAGCCTATGGCATGGTGAAAAAGCCAGATTATGAAATTGTTCCGAACAAGGGTGAGTATTACTTGTTGGATAAAAGCCAAGGAACATTGGTCAATCATGTAATTTTCCAATGTCCAACGGCAGCAGGAAAAGGCGTGTTGGTCAGTCCAACCGTCCATGGTAACTTGATCGTAGGTCCGAACTCGAATCCAACCGTTGATGGTGATTTCAGTACGACCTTACAAGGATTAGCAGAAGTAAAGGCGGCTTCGATGAAGTCGGTTCCTTCCATTAATTTCCGAGAAAATATTCGTACGTTTGCCGGCTTACGAGCTCGTCGGAAAGATCATGGAGACTTTATTATTGGTGAAGATCCTCAAGTTGCTGGATTCTATCAGATTGCCGCGATGCAATCTCCGGGATTGTCTAGTGCGTATGCGATCGCGCTAGATACAACAAGAATGATGCAAGACAAAGGCTTATTTACAGTAGCCAAAGAAAATCCTGTAACCACTCGAAAAGTATATCGATTTAAAGAAATGAGTGATGAGCAACGAGTTGCTTTCATCAAAGAGCATCCAGCCTATGGTCGCGTCATTTGTCGTTGTGAAACCATTACTGAAGGTGAGATCATTGATGCGTTGCATCGCCCAATCGTTCCTGTTTCTATTGATGGTATCAAACGTCGTTGCAACGCGGGTATGGGACGTTGCCAAGGCGGTTTCTGTGGACCAAGAGTGCAAGAAATCATTGCGCGAGAATTAGGTATTCCACAAGAAGAAGTGGTCAAAGATAAAAAGGGTTCACAAGTTTTATTTGGACATACAAAAGAGGGAGGTCTTCAATAATGCGTAAAGAATATGATGTAATTGTCGTTGGTGGAGGGCCTGCCGGCTTAGCAGCTGCGTTACAAGCTCGTCAAAATGGCGCAGAAAGTGTTTTGATCATTGAACGTGATAAAGAATTAGGTGGTATCTTAAATCAGTGTATTCATAATGGATTTGGTTTGCATCATTTTAAAGAAGAATTAACCGGTCCTGAATATGCAGGACGTTATATTGATGAAGTAAAGAAAACCGATATTGAATATCTATTGGATACAATGGTTATTCAAGTTACTCCAGATAAACAAGTCTATTGTACAAATGAAGAAAATGGATACATGGTTCTTCAAGGAAAAGCTATTGTCTTGACAATGGGTTGTCGTGAAAGAACACGTGGTGCCATTGCCATTCCAGGTGATCGTCCTGCTGGTGTATTTACAGCTGGTGCGGCACAACGTTATGTCAACATTGAAGGTTATATGCCAGGTAAACGCGTATTGATCCTTGGTTCTGGTGATATTGGTTTGATCATGGCTCGTCGTATGAGTTTGGAAGGTGCTAAGGTTGTTGGTTGTGTCGAATTGATGCCTTATTCCAATGGATTGAATCGTAACATCGTACAGTGCTTAAATGACTTTGATATTCCTCTATATTTAGCACATACCATTACAGATATCCAAGGAAAGAATGGTCGTGTCAATAAAGTCATCGTTCAAGAAGTTGGACCTGATCGTAATCCGGTTCCAGGAACGGAAATTGAATTCGATGTCGATACTGTGTTGTTGAGTGTTGGTTTGATTCCAGAAAACGAATTATCCAAAACAGCAGGTATTGAAATTGATAAAGGAACAAGTGGACCTATCGTTTATGAAAATATGGAAACGAGCATTCCGGGTATCTTTGCAGCCGGTAATGTAGTCCATGTCCATGACTTGGTTGATTTCGTATCGGCCGAAAGTGAAGTGGCTGGAAAAGCAGCTGGTCAATATGTCAAGAATGGAGAAGCACAAAGTGCAACGACATTGGAAACCAAAGCAGTCAATGTCGGGGCTTTGGTTCCACAAAAGATTCGTAAAGATGCGATTGAAAAATCAGTACAGATTTCATTCCGCGTAAGAACACCGATGCACGATGCAAAGATCTTGATCAAAGATGGTCAAGGAAATCAAGTGGCACAATTTAAGCGGGAACATATGGTGCCTGCCGAAATGGAGAATCTTGTTTTACCAAAAGTGTTAGTTGATCGTTTAGCTGACAATACATTAGCGGTGGAAACCGTAGAGGAGGCCTAACAATGAAAGAGCTTATTTGTATTACCTGTCCACGTGGCTGTCATTTAAAAGTCGATGAAGAAAATGACTATAAAGTAACAGGAAATAGTTGTCCAAGAGGTGCTGTTTATGGCAAGAAAGAATGTACCCATCCCACTCGTGTCATCACCAGTAGTGTAAAGATCGTGGGTGGTACCCAAGCTCGTGTCAGTGTCAAAACCAATCATGACGTACCCAAAGAATTGATGTTTGATATTATGAAAGAAATGAACCATGTAGAAATGAAAGCACCCGTTCATCGTGGTGATGTCGTAGAAGCCAACATTTGTGGTTCTGGAGCTGATCTTGTGATTACTAAAGATGTAGCGCAAGCTTAATATACATACATATTTCAATATACTCTTCTGTCTTAGGGAAGCTTTTATAAGGCTTCTCTTTTTTGTGTGATAGAATGATGTATATGAAAATATGGATCACACGACATGGCCAAACGGATTTAAATAAAAAACATTTGATGCAAGGAAGAACCAATGAGCCTTTAAATGATACAGGGCGGATGCAAGCAAGAGAAGCAAGAAAACGAATTGAACCCATTCAATTTGATGCGGTATATGCTTCTCCTTTAGATCGAGCAATTGAAACGGCATCGATCATTGGCAATGTATCCAAGGATCAAGTCATTATTGATTCGCGAATAACGGAAATGGAATTTGGTCGCTATGAATTAAAAAAATATACGGGTATGGGATTGAAAATGACTTTATTTTGGTTGTTTCCAGAAATCTTGCCAAGTCCGCCAAGTGTAGAAACGATTGATTCTTTGGTTTCTCGTAGTTCTGCTTTTCTATCGGAAATGGAACAAAAAGACTATAACAATGTATTGATCGTGTGTCATGGAGGCATTATTCGTGCACTACGAGGTTATATGGAGGATAAAACAAGAGGGATTCGTTGGCGTCCAAAACCGAAAAATTGTGAAATCATTGAATATGAATCCATTCATGGAAAACATCGCAAGATTGCTGATTATAAATAGCTGTCATTGGACAGCTTTTTTAATGAGCACTTGATTTTCAATGAGGGCTTTTTCGATTTCTTTGGGCAAATGATTCGTAATCAATTGATCGATCGCATCGAAATCGAATACTTTATAGAAAGACGTATTTAGAAACTTCGAATCATCCATTAAAAGAATGGTTTGTTGGGCATGCGCATGCATGGCTTGTTTTAGATCAATATCAATATTGGATTGACTGGTAATACAATGCGTATCCATGGAATTGGCCGAAACAAAAAACCAATCTGCAAAGCGGGATTGAATAAAGTGAGTGGCTTCAGTCCCTATGACACAGGCATGATGCGGATCATACTGACCACCAACTAATTCTACGTGTACATGTGGATGTTCATGAAATGCCTGGGCAATGAATGATCCATTTGTAACAACATTTAATCGCATATCTTTGGGAATAGCTTTCACAAAGCAATAAGCCGTACTGCTTGAATCAATAAATAAAGATTCTCCATCGGATAATAATTGGATTGCTTCTTTGCCAATGGCTTCTTTTTCTTCTATGTGCTGATGATTTCGCAACGCAATCGGGGAAATATCGCTTTCCGGATGGATATAGGTAACGCCACCATGAGTTCGGCGTACTTGGCCATCGGCTTCCATACAGGTCAGATCGCGACGAATGGTTGGAAGGCTTACATATAAACGTTGAGCCAGTTCATGAATGGAAATATACTCTCGAGCTTGCAGAATGGAAAGGATTTTTTGTCGTCGTTCATTAGGTACCATTATAGCCTCCGTGATTGATATCAATCATAATATATCGCTTTTATTGATTGAATATCAATATTTTGAACACCATTTGCATCAAAAATCAATCATTTCTATAGTAGAAATGGAGGAAGTGTATGGGCGTAAAAGTATCAGCATCTTTGATGTGTATGGACCTGCTTCATATCGCATCCGAAGTAAAAATATTAGAACATCATGTCGATGAATTTCACATTGATATTATTGATTGGCATTATTGTAAGAATATGGCATTGGCTCCTTGTTTTATGGAATCTATCCGTACCATCAGTTCCATTCCGATGGAAGCGCATTTATATGTAGATAATATTGATATGGATCTGATTGATCTATGTTGTGAAAGTGGTGCCAATATCATTACCATGCCACCAGAAATCATTGAGCGACAATTGTTTCATATTCAAAGAGAATTAGCTAAACGCCAAGTGCAATTTGGGGTTTCTTTAAATCCATCCATGAATATGGATGTCATCGTTCCCTATGGACATCTCATTGATCGGTTATTGATCTTGAGTGTAGATCCTGGCTTTGCGGGACAACCCTTTATTGAAACGACGTATGATCGGATTCAAAGAGCCGTGCAACTACGAGAAGAAAATCATTGGCATTATCAAATTGAAGTGGACGGTTGTTGTAATGAAAAGTATTATCAAAAACTCCATCAAGCCGGAGCGGATGTATTTATTGTAGGGGGAAGTGGCTTGTTTTCCAAAAGTGAGGATACGGAAAAAGCAGTCCAAATTTGTTTGGATTGGATAAAAAAGGAGACATTATGCACAAATGGTTAGATTTAGAAAATAAAGTAGTGATTGTAACAGGTGGTGCCTCTGGTATTGGACAAAGAATGTGCCAATCCTTTATGGAACAGGGAGCACAAGTCGTCATTGCGGATTTGTGTGTACAAGAAAAAATGGAAAATTGTCTTTCTATTCGTTGTGATGTAACACGTAAAGATGAAGTGGAACGAATGGTCCATCAAGTCATGGAAACATTTGGTCGTATTGATATTCTCGTGAATAATGCGGGTATTTCGATTCCTCGCTTGTTGGTGGATGATCGATCCAAATATGAATTAGATGATACGGTATTTGATCAAACGATAAATTTGAACGTGAAAGGATCTCTTCATTGTGCACAAGCATGTGCAAGAATCATGTTGCGACAAAAATATGGTGTGATCGTGAATGTTAGCAGTGAATGTGGCAAAGAAGGTAGCTTCGCACAGGGGATATATAGTGCATCAAAAGCAGCTATTGATAGTTTGACTCGTACGTGGGCCAAAGAGTTGAGCCCACATGGAATCCGAGTCGTAGCTATTGCACCGGGTCCCATGGAAGCAACGGCGTTATTTAACTCGGCTTATATTGATGCTATGTGTCATTGTCGCCATATCACAAAAGAAGAGATGCAAAAGAATTATGATACCGTTACATTATTAGGCAGAGAAGGGCATTTAGAAGAAATCGCTAATACGGTACTTTTCTTGGTTAGTAATCGTGCAAGTTTTATAACGGGGACGACCATCAATGTTTCGGGTGGAAAATCTAGAGGTTAAAAAAACTAGAAAGTTTTGTGCTTTCTAGTTTTCTAAAGCTTTGACCAATGTTTGTACGTTTTGGATTTGATTTTTGATATTGATGCCAATCGCCGTTAAGGATAGATTCATTCGCACCAATTCACCTTGCAGTTGAAAAGATACGATATATTTGAATGATTTTTTTATGATGGATAATTGTTCGATATCTTTTCGTGGAATGGAAAACTGACCGGTTGGTACGGTCACATTCAAAGAAGATAAGGTAACAATGTTCAAATGTGTATCGGTTAAACCAATATAGGCATAGGTATTGATCCATTGTACTCTTTTTTGATTCGGATTGATGGCATAATGAAGGATCTTAGGGGTGCACACAACAAGAGTAGCCCAAATCTTAGAAATATAATTTTGTCCGATTTCATCGAGTAATTCATTTTTTGCATCTTCAGATAATGTAAGTGCCATGAACGGTTCTCCTAAAGTAAGGCTTGGATCTGGACTTCATACGTTGTACCTTTACAATGTTGTAAGGCATTTTCCAGATATTTCTTGCTTTCTTTTTTATTATGTAAATAGGAATATTGTAAACCAATCAAATATTCAAAGACACCAATACGTACACGTTTTGCTGGGTTGGTATAGGCATCGGTTTCTTTTTTTAATGGTTCCAATCGAGCCTTGATATCACGAATATGTTCGCTTTTTCTTTCGCCCAAGATACTATACATCAGTTGCATCGTTTCAACTTCAACTTGGTTGGAGTCATGTTGCAAACAGATATCAAGCATTTTTTTAGCTTGTTCATATTTCTCTTGTTCTAAATAAAAATAGAAGGCTCGCTTTGCTACCAATGATCTTTGTTCATCATTCATTTTGATTTTTTCAAATAAATCATGGATTTGCTGATTGATTTTTTTGGCATCATTTTGCATAAAATATGCATTGAGACGCATAAATTCGCGATTAAAAGGTCGATAACTGAAAGTACACCAGAAGCCATCCAATACTTGTTCAAATTCTTTGTATTTTCCTTGTTCGAGATATTCTGTCAATTTTTTATAGACAATTCGTTTTTGTATCATAGGAAGCAGTAAGCCAATAACTACTGCGATACAGACAATGATCAAGATCCAATTCATATATATCCTTTCTATGATTTACTAATAATTTGTGATTTCAATTTATTTTCACAAAGCGCTTTAAATTCATCAAAATTATTCACATAAGAAATTTGTTTGATAAAGTCTGGATTAAATAAAGCTGGAGATAAAAAATCCCAAGCACGGAAGGCTTCTAAATTACTTTTTTCAATGCACAATAAGAATACAACTTGTACATGATTTCCTTCGTTGTCCCAAACAATAGGTTTTTTCAACAAAATCTCACCAATGAAAGAATCATCCAAATTGGCATGCATGGGATGAAGGATGGCAATCTTATTGCCAAAATATGTACTGCCAAATTCTTCGCGCAATTCAATTTCTTCCGATAGATTTTTTACTTTATACAAAGAAACAGCTTTATTGACTAACCAATCTTGTGTTTGTTTCTTATTGCTGAAATCTTTGATGGTAAATAATCGTGGATCAAATAAACGCAGGGTATCATCAATATTCTTAAATCCTTCGATTCGTACTTTGATCTTTTCAAGTTCTTTTTCGTTAGGGAAGAAATTGATCTTGGTTGCCAAACCGACTTCGGTTGCACGATTTTCTTCGGTTGAAAAGAACAAATCATAATCGTCTAAATTCAAAGTTTCCAATTCATGTGTATTGACAAATTTGATCGTAGATATGTATTTTCTAAATTTATCGTATAAAAATTGTTCTAATAAGAAATACTGGGATCGTTGCAAATTTGTGATGATACATATTTTTTTACCACCATTCACATTTTCCTGTTCATTGAGGCTTTTATTAAAGTAAATAGCTAAAAAAGCAGTTTCACTTTCTTTGATCTTGCATTCAAATTGTTCGCTCAGTAAATAAGAAAAATAAGTGGCAATTTCAAAGGCATACGAGAAACTTTGTTTGATGTAATCCAGCATTTCATTTTTAATTTGTATATTATTCTTGGCTCGAGAAATCAATGGTTCACAATGTAAGGCAAGGGACATGCGCAAGTTCATATCATGGGTAAAATCAGTTGGATAAACTTGGCGAATGTGTTCCAATGCTTCGAAAATGAAATCGTTGATTTCATCGGAAATATAATGGATTTTGTTGGCATTGCTGTGATTACTGATATATAAGGCTAAAAAATTAATTTCAGGTTGAGGAACGCGAATGTGAAAATGCTTTTCGATCCGGGTATAGATCTTATTCGCAATCTTCAATTCCAAATCTAAATCGGATTGATTATCAATATCTTCTTCATTTAAATAAAAGAAGTCTTTGATCCGAATCACCGAAATGTTGATCCATATAATGATATTTTGAAATTCTACATCCGATATTGGATATTGATCAAGCAGGAATTCTTCCATTAAGATCTTGCGAATGCTTTCTAGTCGATTTCCATCCATATCCGTTAGAGGATTGCTGGAAATGATATTGAAATTGTTATTATCATTATCGATCAAACACATCCGCCGATCTCGTTCGAGACCATCGACCCATACATATCCAACCGACTGAATGAGTTTTAATGAAAAATTATTTAAAATTTGTTCCACATCTTTTAAATCATTGATCAATGTAGATTTGGAAACATAAATATAATCGGCACATTGTGAAAGTGGAATGCTTTTTCTTTGTTTCAATAAATAGCCAAGCAATTTGTGTACACGACCATCTTTTTCACTTAAAGATTCATCATTTTGGTTTTTTAAACTGGATACATATTCATCAAAATCCTTTTGATCATGCACGATCAAACGAGTCCCAAAAGGAACTTTTGATTCAATTTCAAAAGCCGGTTGATCCTGCATTTCTTTTTTGATTACTTTTAAATCGTTTTGTACGGTTCGCAAGCTAACATTTAGTTCATCAGAAAAGTGGTTGGCTTTTAAATACTCATTTTCATGTTCGCAAAATTGTAAAAATATTTCGATTTGACGTTTCGTTAACATGATTTTCCTCCTTTTCTTATTCAATGCAAATGGTAATAAAGTAAAATGAAGTAATTATGAATTGGGAAAAATTGCACAATTGGTGGTTATTTATATAATATGGAAATTTGTTTGTTGTTTAGTTTAAACAATTTCATAAAGACTGTGCAAATTGATAGAATGCGTAATTAATCATGCAAAACGTTACCGCTTACAAATGCGAATGTTGCACAATGATTGTGCATTTATTGGATGCAATTACTGAATGAAACCTATTAAAATGTCAGTGTAAGTTGAAAACGCTATCAACCACGTTTTCATCCAATTGATGAAATTCCGGGGGGAAAAGGTAAATTATGAGAATCGTCTTAGTATCACATGGTTCTTTTTCAAAGGGCCTATACGAAACAATGGAAATGGTTTTAGGACCACAAGAAAATATGGCTTATATCGGATTGTATCCACATCAAGGCATTGATGAATTAAAAGCCAATATTGAAGCAGAATTTAAAAAAGCAGAACCAGGCGAAGAAATTCTGGTTTTGACCGATTTGTTTTATGGCAGCCCATTTAACGCTGTTGTTCAATTGATGAGCAAATGGGATGTGTATCATCTAACAGGAATCAACGTTCCTCTATTAATGGAAATTCTATTGATGAGAGGCAACGGTAAAAGCGCATCCGAGATTTGTGATGAAACATTAAAGTTAGCCACAAATACAGTGTCCGATGTCCGAAAATATCTAGCGGATCTGAAAAAAGCAGATGTTCCATCCGACGAAGATGACTTTTAAAAAAATAATAAGGAGGAGTAAGAAGTATGCGTAACATTGTATGGTGTCGTGTAGACGACCGATTGATTCACGGAGAAGTAGTAACGGCTTGGATCCCGTTCACTCATGCCAACCGTGTTGTTGTTGTGGATGATGAAGTAGCAAAGGATGATTTTAATAAACGAGTATTAAAATCCTTAGCTCCAGCTGGTACACAAGTGGCAGTGTTAACTGTTGCCGGAGCAACCAAAGCTCTACAAAAAGATCCAAAACCAGGCGAACGTGTATTGTTGCTGACAAAATCTCCAATCGTATTTGAACAATTGTTAGATGGTGGTGTTGCCATCAAACAAGTGAACTTAGGCGGTATGGGAATTCGTGGAGATCGTCAACCATTTGTCAACAACGTATCGGCAAGCCCTGCAGAAGTGGATTCTATTCGCCGTATGAAAAATGAAAAAGGGGTAGACGTCTTTTATCAGTTAGTACCTGAGCAGAAGGTAATTGATATTTCTAACTTGCTATAGAAATATCGAAATGAATTTCTGCTAGACATAATAGAAAAGGAGAGAAAAGTATGTCTGTATTTCAAGCAGTGCTTCTTGGAATCCTTTACTGGATCGGAGAAGCCAATTTACCATTTGTTGGATTGTGGACAATTCAACGACCATTAGTTTGTGGCTGGATTGCAGGTATCATCTTGGGAGACCCATTAAAGGGTGCCATGGTCGGTGCATCAATCAACTTAGTTTATCTAGGATTTATCTCAGCCGGAGGTTCTATGCCAGCCGATATGGCATTGGCCGGAACATTAGGAGCTGCCTTTGCTATCACCGGTAACTTAGATGCCAAAACAGCGTTAGCATTAGCTGTTCCAATTGGAATCTTAGGTACATTGGTATGGTATACTCGTATGACCATTGACTCGGTATGGGTTCACTTAGGAGATAAATTTGTTGCGAACGAACAATATCATAAATTATGGATTGCCAACGTTTTATTGCCTCAGATCATGTCCGCTTGTATTTGTGTCATTCCAGCATCTTTAGCTGCTTATTTTGGTGCAAGTTACATCACACCAATCGTTAAAGCATTATCTGGAACACCATTAACTATCTTCCAGATCATTGGTGGTATGATGCCTGCATTAGGAATCGCCATCACCTTACAATACATCTTTAAAGGTGAATCTCGTGTATTCTTGTTCTTAGGATTTGTTGTAGCTGTTTATTCAGGATTGGCTTTGTTACCTCAAGGTGTCATCGCATTCTTGGTAGCATTGGTTTACATTCAATTACGCTATAGCGGAGGAGCAGGAGAAGCTCAAACAGAAGCAGCGGGTGCCGCTGATACAGATGAAGAGGAGGATTTCTAAGATGCCAGATATTAAAGCAGATGCTAAACATGTCATTCCTAAAAACCATTTGTATCATGCTGCATTTAACTGGGAGACATGGGTTCAAACAAACTATAACTATGAACGTATGATGGGTATGGCTTGTGGTCACACATTTGTACCTGTTATTGATGATTTGTATAAAGGTGATCCAGACGGAGATGCAAAACGTAAAGAAGTAATGCAACGTGAAATGGAATTCTTTAACGTCCATCCAGAATTTGGATCTTGTATCTTAGGTATGGCTATCGCCCTTGAAGAACAAAAATCATTGGGTGAACCAATTACCGGTGAATTCATCACTTCATTGAAAACATCATTGATGGGACCTCTTGCTGGTATTGGTGATACCATTTGGCAAGGTGTATTGATTCCAATCTTATTGGCAATCCTTATTGATATCACTTTGAATTTTAAAACTGTATTAGGTGCTGTCATCTATTTGATTTTAATGCTTGTCATTACATATGTATTTAGTTTCGCTAACTTCTTCTTCGGATACAACGCTGGATCGAATGCTATCTTGGATTTCTTGGAAAAAGGTTTATTAAACAAGATCTTGCTTGGTGCACAAGTTATGGGTTGTATGGTAATGGGAGGATTGATTGCCAATTATGTAAACGTTAGTTGCGGTTTGGTATTGATTACTTCTGGAAGTAAGTTTGTCGTACAAAAATCATTATTTGATGCCGTAATGCCTAAGATTTTGCCTTTTGCTTTCACATTCTTAGTTTACTGGTTAATGGCCAGCAAGAAGTGGAGCTCTTTAAAAGTTATCGGTTTGATCATTGTAATTGCCATTGTTGGTGGATTAACTGGTATCTTAGCTGCATAAGGTATTAAGAATTTGCGGTGTAGAACTACACCGCATTTTTTATCGGAGGAATAGAAATGAATAAAGAAGAATTAAAAAAACATGCAAACAATGTTCGTAAGAATATCTTGACTGCTGTCTATTCGGGTCAGTCCGGACATCCGGGTGGATCTTTATCGGCAGCCGATATCTTGACGTATTTGTATTTTGAAGTCATGGACATCAA
>NZ_JAXDRQ010000039.1:0-8011 GCF_034090965.1 Absicoccus sp.
TTCTTCTATACTTCGGTACGATAACAATGTGATATTTACACCTGTAACTTGTATGTGATAAACTTCTTGTGTCATTCATTTTGACAACCTCCTATATTATTTTGTTTACGGCTGGCGGGCCATATTCATTGTAGTATAGGAAGTTGTCTTTTTTTACACTAAAAGGTCTGCCACCACGCACATAGCGCGTGGTATTCGCTACGCAATTAAAAAACGCTCTATGGCATTGCCACAGAGCGTTTTATTAGGATTGACTGGCATATGGAGGGTCTTCTCCATGCTCAACCGCTTGAATATTTGTTTTGGCTTCCGAAATACTATTGTCATCGGGGAAGACAACGGATGCATTATCGCCCAATTCGTAACAATAAGCTGTTCCAGTTGTTCCATCTAGACTGATCGTATAGATCTTCCATGAAGCTTGAGAAGAAAGTTGTTCTTTGACAAGGGCACTGATATCATCCGTATCCATATTGGTTTGGAAACTATCGGCTAATGTGTTCATGATACCTTGATAGTTCTTTAAAATGGATGGGCTCATAACTTTATTTAAGATGCCGGTCAGTACGCGCATTTGATTGCGACCGCGCTCTTTATCACCTTCGGTAAAGCTATAGCGTTCCCGCGCAAAGGCCAAGGCTTGTTCGCCATTCAATTCAATCGTTCCTTGTTGGAAAGAATAATTACCGGTCGAAAAACTTTGTGGGTTATTGACGGTAATGCCACCCAATTCATCGACTAAATTACTGAGCGTGGAAAAACCAACTTTGACGTGGTAGTTGATATCCATATCCATGAATTTTTCAATCGTCATTTCGGTGGTGTCAATGCCATGCAAACCGGTATGCGTCAACTTATCTTTTTCACCATTGCCACAACCCATGCTGGCTTCACACGTAGTTTCGACATAATAATCACGAGGAATACTTGTCATCAAGACAACATGTGTTTTCGGATTGACCGTTACCAACATGTCGACATCACTTCGCGATGTTTCATTGATGGAACCACGAGAATCAGATCCACTGATCAATACCGTAAAGGCATCACTGGTCACATCCGCAGTCGATGAGGTATCAGCTTTTTTCACATAGTACGTATATTTATAAATGGATTTGATTTCACTACGAATGTCTTGGCGACCATCCATTTCTTCCATGACCGAAAGATTGGAGGCATCGATCATCATACAATCGATTTTTTGGCCTAAAAAGTCGTTAACCAATTCGACACTGGAATCATAGGTCTTGGTAGTAAATTTGATATCTTTGTCTGCTTTGAGTTGTTTGATGACTTTATTCACATATGTACGTTGGCTGTTTTTTAAGATACCAATGGTTTGTCCATTTAAGTCTTTTTCACTGTTTAGACTCGAATGCTTAACGGCATACAATTGAATGGTATGGCGATCATAGTTGTCATCGGAAGCAATGCGGTCTAGAGCGCCATTGGCATTCATCAAATAATACAATCCAAAACAACTTGTTAGGATGAGGACAATACTTAAAATAATGCCAAAAATACGAAAACCTTTACGACTATGTCCTAGAACCAAGCCAAATAGAATCGTTAACACAATGAAAATCAATAAAACGATACCAATGATTCCGACCAGCGTATTTGGTAATAGGTTTAATTTTACAATTTGAAAAAATAAGAATGCGACCACTACAACCATCAAGATGGAAAGGTAGAACGCAGGATTTTTCCAAATGGGTGTTTTTTTCTTTTTCAATGCATTCATCTCCTTACTGACCGACAATCGTTGATGTGACCGCATTGGTATTCGCATCCACAACGGCTTGGATCGGTGAACCATTATTGGACATTGTCACTGTATATTGACTGCCATCTTCACTCAGCGTACATTGAATATCCGTTACATCGGATTGCGATAGGGCCATATTGCTTAAAACCGCATCAATGGCTGCTTGTTGTTTGTCATCAAAATTTGTATTCGTTGTTTTTTGTTCGGTCGTTTTTGTTTCACTCTTCGAAGTTTTTCCCGAAACACTTTTATTATATGAACGCGATTGAATATGTCCATTGAGACCAATTTTATACGAATAGCTTCCCTTATCGGTCGTGAATTTCACGGTATAATAATCAACGCCTTTTTTTACGGACACATCCGAACATTCTTTACTCTCTACATTGGCATCGTCTTGGGCGACTTCCAAGACATCGTTTTTGGAAACGGTGATGCTTTGATTGCCACAACCTACCAAGAATAAAGCACCCATAAATAAAGGCAACAACACTTTCCCTTTCATGTTCCTTCTATTTCTCCTTATTGTTTTCCCCATAGCCATATCCATAGCCATAGCCATATCGTTTTGAACCAAGATCTTGTACCTTGGTCAAGATGGTTCCAAATACATTTCCACCTACACGTTGGAGATCATGGATGGCTGCTCGTGCTTTTCGTTTATCGGTATCTTTGGAAGAAATCACAAATAAAGTGCCATCCGCCACATTGGAGATAGGAACTGCATCACTGGTTGCCGTCATCGGTGGACAGTCAATGATGATGTAGCCATATTCTTTACGAGCTTGATTTAAGATTTCACCAAATCGACGTGAATCCAAAACTTCACTCGGATTGGGGACGCGATGACCGGTTGTCATGACCGATAGGCGTTCACCTGTTTCAAATTTTACCGCTCGAACCGCATCATACGAACGAATGGGTTTATTTGGTTCAAATTCACTGATGATATTGGATAATCCTTTTGAATTACTGATATGCAGCTGTTTATGAACCGATGGATTTCGTAAATCACAATCCATCAATAAAACATTTTGGTATTTGGCTGCCATGATGCGGGCTAAATTCCGTGCAACCGTTGTTTTTCCTTCATCTGGAAAGGTACTCACAATATTGATGACTTGCATATGCTCATCCAATTGAGCAAATTCAATATTTGCTCGTAAATTCCGGTAGATTTCATCTAAATCAAATTGATTTACTTTTTTTCTTGCCATGCTTATCTCCCAAAGAAGCGAAATCTTCTTTTCTTTATGGTTAAATTGGTTACTGGTTTTCCTTGTAGGATGGCCAAAGGATTTTGTTCAAACAATAAGTCGGCATTTTCTGAACCAATCCATTTGGAAACACGATCAAAGGCATCGCTTAAACATGCAATGCGATGACCGTTGGCTCGATGCGTATCCGTCGCAACGAGATGGCCGACACCTTGTGTCAACAATTCTTTGGCATTCTTTTCCATTTGTTTGCCGTGGATACCCATGATGCTCGTACGATTGATCTGCAACACATAGCCTGCTTCTTGCCAAGCATGAATGATATCCCAATCCAAGCCATGATGAAAATAACGTTCAATATGAGCAATGATGGGTTTGTACCCTCGTATACCCAACTCATACAAAGGATCCATAAAATCCGGTATACGATGAATATCTTTACGCACATCATATTCCACCAACATATAGGACGTATCATTCATGGTCGGATACCATTTCTCATCCAATGCATCAATAAACGCGGAATTCATCATCACTTCGGCACCAAAATAAATATCGATATCACTGATGGCTCGTAATTCTTCTTGACGAGCTCGTATCGTAGAAAGCCATTGTGCATCCAATTGTCCGGGTACAACATGAGGCGTACTACAAATAGCTTCGATACCATCGGTTTTAGCCATTTGTAAAGCTTCTAGAGCATCGGGTTGATTGGGCATGCCATCATCAATGCCCCATGCTACATGTGAATGTAGATCGATCATATTACTTTTCCAGATCCGGCAATTCACAGTACACAGGAATACCCAGATATTTTTCTGCTTCTGCTTTGTTTTTCAATCGCGTATCCATCAACATACAAATCACTGCATAGGCAATGCCCAACAAGAAACCTAATAAAGCACCAACCATGGTATTCTTTTTCACATTTGGACCGCTTGGTTCATACGACAAACGTGCTTTATCGACCACTTCAATGTTTTTTACATTGATCTTATCTTGCATTTCTTCAATGAATACATCGACAGTATCTTCCGCTAATTTTTTGGATAATTTAGGATTGGTCGTTGTCGCCGAGATCGTGATCAATTCGGTATCTTGTTCATTCGTGACCGTCAAATAATTCCGTGCAGCTTGGCCACTTTCCAAACCGGTATCCTTGGCTACTTCCGACATGATGTTGTTTTGTGTCAACAATTCCACAACGTTGGTCACCAATTTTGAATTGGCCATTTGCGAGTTATAGTCGGCACTACCTGTTGTTTGATCGACCATTGGTGTTAAGAAGATCGTCGTTGAACTGGTATATTCTTTTGGAATTAAAAAAGATGTGATTCCAAAGGCCAGAGCGCCACATACGATCGTTAATAAAATGATCAATCGAAGATGCTTGACAATGGCACGAGCTACTTCCATCAAATCAATCGTATCCACTTCATCTGCATGATCATTGTACTGATTTCGAGTTATTCGCTTTTGTTCCATACATTCTCCCTTTATTTCATTCACTTAAATATTAAGACACAGACAATATTAACTTACCACTTTCACCATTACAAGTCCATGAAAACAGTAAATAAGACTGCATTCCATTTGATTTTATCACAAAATCATACAAACACCTTAGAATAGGACTTGCAGTTTGTATTCAGGCACAATCAAAACAAGCACGAACCCACTTCCTTAAACCATTACCTCATATCTTTTCATAAAACAGGTACTCTATTTATGCACATAAACGAATCGATTCCGCTTTATCTAACTATTAACAACTTCTTTTTAAATATTTTATGAGTATGTTAAAAATACAATTTAGGTTTTAAAAATAAGGATTGATAATTGACAAATCACAAATCAATGAGTAGAATACGCTTAAGAACAGCGGTAGAGAATTCTAAGTGAACCTATCTGCGCAAAAAGCTCCTCATTGAGGGGCTTTTTGTTTTAGTGAAAAAGAGAGGTGACATTGACTGTCATTCTAGCGAATCAACATAGTTGATTAAACAATCATAAGTGTCTAGGCTCTAAGTTTTACTCAATTGTGCTAAAAAGAATGACGGCAATTTATAATTATACTGGATATTCAATTTAGTAGAATTACTTACTCTTCTCCTCGTGCTGTGTAATGTATCATCTCTCTCAATTTTTGGTAATACAGTCTTCATATAGAGAAGAGGAGTTATTAATATAACATTTGAGACCACGTTTACGTGGTCATGGAGGAAATAATGAGCAAACCATTCAAAACAATTGATGAACAGATTGAATTATTAAAATCGCGAGGTTTATATTTTATAGACGAAGGTAAGTAAAAAAAATTTCTTTTATGCAACAACTATTACAATGTCATTAATTATTACAGTAAATTTTTTATGATAGATACAGATAAATATATTCCTGGTACAACTTTTGAGGAAATATCAAACGTATATTATTTCGATCGTGAAATAAAAAAGTATTTTTTCCAAGCAACCATAGATATTGAAAAATGCTTAAAATCGTTAATTGCCTATTATTTTTCCGAAGCACATGGCGAAAACTATGCATATTTAGATATACATAATTTTAAAAACAATGATATCACTAAAACAATAAAGCTAATTTCTAGCATTTCAAATACATTACAAAAAAAGAAAAATGAGAATAGATCAAATTCTATTAAACATTATGTGGAACATCATCATCAAGTTCCTTTATGAGTCATGATAAATTATCTAACTTTTGGACAGATCGTATCATTTTTAGAATTAATGCTTCCTGAAGATAGTAATAAAATCGCTAAAACTTATAGTGTTTTTGCGATGAGGGCTCTATCTTTAAACCCAAATGAAATTCGTCTTTACACAAAGGACATTATCTTGTATCTTCAAGATATTCAAGAAATCCGAAACATATCTGCACATAGCAATAAATTTTTAGGATTCAAATGTAGAAAGAACCTTTCCTATATTGAAGAACTTCATTCGTTATACGATATTCCTGCTAATAGTCCAAAACAAGATGTATATAATGTATTTATTGCTATGCGCTTATTTATGTCGAAAGGAAACTTTATCATCTTTAATAACACAATTCGAAAAAGAATGCAAAGATTAAATAAAGAACTACAAACGATTGATTGCAATAAAATAATCAGAGTAATGGGATTTCCTGAAAACTGGTTTGAACGTCCTAAATTAATTGACTAAGATAATTTAATATATTCATGGAATATCATAACGACATTACTATGAAACCATCGTCAGTAGTTTATCTGATATACACATTCAAAATGCAGACATCATCACCACGAAACAAACCCAGATATTTGGTAAAAAAATGGTTTGTATTTCTCCTTTTTATAATCTACAAGACCAAATGAAGATCATGACCGCCACACAAGAATGTATTGACCAAAAAAGACCGATCACTTTAATGATTTGTTCCATACCTACTTCCATAAAAATCTCTTCTTTATTCGCAATGACTTGACCAATAAAGAAGAAGTCATTCGCTTTATGGGCTAACAATTCATTGATCAAGAGATCACTTCCGATGGCTTTATTGAATCTGTGCTCCAACACCAAAAAAAACATTTGCTCTGTCCTATTAAGCCCAAAAGGAATTCTGTGGGATGACGAAAAAGTATATCGTATTAATGATGGCCGTACAAAAAAAGATCGAAACGAATCATGGGATAGTACAAATAATTTTGTGTAAACAGTCCACCCTGCAGAATAATGCATACTGTTATTTGTATCGTTGATCAAACATATCCTCCAGTTCCTTTTGAACTTTATTGAATCCACGATGTACACGATTGGAAAATTGTTGGTTATATTCCATAAAGTGGGTGCATACAAAACGTTCCAGTGATGCTTCATTGGGAAACTGTTCTTTCTGTTTGATCTTCCGTTTCAATTGCTTGTTCAAGCCTTCGATAAGGTTCGAAGTATATAGGCTGCATTGAATGTCTTTTGGAAATGAAAGCCAACTGAATAGACTGTCCCGGTTCTCAAATCGATCCTGTATCTTTGGATATTTATCTTTGTATGTCTCAATAAAATCATCCAATGCTTTATTGGCTTCCTTTGATGTTTTACATTGATATACCGCTTTAAGGGCATCCGCTACTTCCTGCTTATCCTTGTTGCGTACCAGTCGAAGAACATTGCGTTGAATATGTACCCAGCACGATTGATGCTGGGCATGTGGAAATATCTCAAGACATCGATCACGAAGGCCCTGCAGCCCGTCACTGACGAAGAGAAGGACTTCATGACAACCTCGCTGATATATGTCCTGGAGCATTTCCTTATAGTTTTCGGCACATTCGGTCGGATACAGTCGGTAATCAAGGACTTCCTTATAGCCTTCCGAAGTGATACCGACCAGAATATGCAGTGCCTCTTTTGAAACGGAATCACGACGTACATTGAGATAGGTAGCATCCATATAGATAACGGCATAACGTTTATACAAGGCTCTTTCATGGAATTCTTTCACATGATCCTCTACCGCTTTCGTCATATTTGAAATCGTTGCCGGTGTATAGGCATGCCCATACATTTTCTCGATCAGATCACTGATTTCTGAAGTAGTGATTCCTTTGGAATAAAGCTGTAGGATCGTCGTTTCCAGATCATCTGTATTCCGTTTATAAGGACAGATGGTCTGTTGCTTGAATTCACCGTTTCGATCTCTTGGTACCTGAACCTCGATATCGCCATAGCGGGTCGTGATAGTACGAGCATAGTAGCCATTTCTGGAATTGCCCGTATTGTATCCAGCAGTGTCATAAGGTTCATAATCAAGGAAGCTGGTTAGTTCTGTTTTCAGAAGGAAATTGACACAGGATTCAATTTCTGAACGAACAATTTCATCAATTGATGAACCTGAGGCTAAAGCTTTGTAGAGTTCTGTGTTAAAATTAGACATGGGAAGTCTCCTTTCGAATTTTTTTGGACACAATTATTCTACAAGGATTGACTTCCTTTTTCTATGCAAACGGAACTCTAACGTTTACACAAAATATTTTATGCTATCA
>NZ_JAXDRQ010000040.1:0-23243 GCF_034090965.1 Absicoccus sp.
GATGAATTGTCAAATTAAGTGCAACACGATGTATGTGAGTCTGTTTCGTTCATAACTTCATTTGGTGTCTTATAGCCAAGGCACTTTCGTGGCCGATTATTCATCAGTTCAAGATTATGCTTTAGCTCATCTTCATCGACAAGTGATAGGTCCATTCCTTTCGGATAGAATTCTCTTAACAGTCCATTGGTGTTTTCATTTGTTCCTTTTTGCCAGGCACAGTATGGATCGCAGAAGTAGGTACTACAGTGCAGCGCATTTTCTATATCTTCATAACCGGCGAATTCTTTTCCGCGGTCGAACGTTATCGTCTTGACCATGTCTTCGGGAAAATCTTTTAATGCTTTGATGATAGCTTGGCTGACAATTTCGGCTGTTCTGTTTGGAACCTTTATCGCAATATACATTCTTGATTTTCGCTCTGCCAATGTCACAAAACAGGCTAAAGATTTGCACTTGCGATCCATTTTACCAGATACAACAGTATCACCCTCCCAATGTCCTAATTCTTTTCGTTTATAGACATCTTTGGGGCGTTTTTTGATTGTCCTGCCGCCATCATTGAATTTTCCTCTGGTTTCGGCTGGTCTTGTAAAGTTTCCTTTTCTTCTTAGACGTGCCATTGTGATAGGACCAAGCCTTTTCTGGTGAATCATTCGATAGATCGTTGATGTAGAAGGAACTTTGTGTGCTGTTTTTCTATTTGCGATTTGTTCAGGCGACCAATGATCTTCTATTCTAGATTTCACGTAGGATAGCGTATCCTCACAGGAAATATATTTTCTGCCACAATGATGTTTTCTGTTTTGATATATTTCCTGGGCTTTCGAAGGGATATACCGGGAATCTCGTTCATTTGTTTGGTTTCGTTTCAATTCTCTGGAAATCGTACTCGGACTTCTTCCAAGTTGCTTCGCTATTTCACGAATCGATACGTCAGAATAAGCAAGTAAAGATATGACTGTTATCTCATTTATGTTAAGATGGTTATAGTTCATGGGATTCTCCTTGATAAATGTTTGTTTTGTCACTCACATTTTATCATTGAACCCATGGACTTTTTTTATTCTTATAGGCTGTTGCACTTATTACGATAATTTATCTAAAGAAAAAAATGTTGCCTTTTCAAGCAACATTTCTAATAGCCTAAACAATCAGCCAGGCTGGTATCTTGTACAAACGTATTGGTGTTATATACAAACAATACATTGGTAATGATGTCTTTATTCATTTGCTGGTCCAGATCGTCATAATAATAGCGTGGATCAATGATAGTAATCGTTCGATAATATGGCAATAAGAATTGCACCAACGAATTGGCATAACTATCCTTGATCAACAATAAATGCTTATCCGAATTATTATTGATTGAAATATTGATCATACCTTCGTTTCCACCAAAGAACACTTGGTAAACATCCCTTTGATGGAACGCTTTAGAATTGTAAATAGAACGTGTTTGTTTATTGGACGAATTATACGTGACCAAGTAATTACATGTCTTCTTTGGGGTATAGATATCCACTTCATCTTTGATGTTGATCGAACCCACCTTAGAAGCTAGAGTTCCTTGAAACGAATTAGAAACTTCACGTTTATCGTATTGATTTAATTGGATATTCGAATTGATTGCATGGGCTGCATAATAAGCCCCTAAGCTTGTCCAATGATGATCGGATTTATAATAAATATATTCATCTTTATGTTTCTTTAAAGCACTGTTGACATCAACCGATTGAATCGATAAATCTTTTGTGATTTGATTCATTTCGGATTCTTGATCTTTCACATCAGCAAACGCCGGCAAGCGATCGGATTGTACACTGATGGCATTCGGCGCCAACACCATCTGCATATTGATATCTTTATGGGCATTCGCAAAATCATTGATTGCTTGAATATTCCGTTTCAATTGTGTTTGGTTAGGTTCTGGCATTTCTTCCATCAATTGGTCATGACACAAATACACATCCTGAATCTTGCGAACTCCCGAAAGTTTCTGAATCAAATAGTTAAAATGAATCCAATTGTTTCTTCCGACAAATTGATCCGATTCAAACGTTTGGTAATTCTTAAAAAACGAACCATCCCACAATGTTTCCCAACTCAATGTTGGTCGTTGGGCCAAACCTCGATTTTCCATTTCCGATGTGGTTTTCACTGGCGTGATCACATTCAAGACCAGCACCACCAGCAGACATACAATAAAGAATCGCGTGATGATACTTTGCGTTTGTAGCCAACGCTTCTCCAATTTCTTCATCGAATGCCTCCTTTTTAAAATGCGAAATACAAGAATGATTGATACGTACTTGAAACAATAAAACTAATTGATACAAAAAAGAAAAACACATAAACCGCTGTAGCTACCGTTTGAGCATGTTTTTTAAAAAGAACAAAATCCGCACGCCAAGCATATTGACTAATCGGCATACTAAACAATATAGCAGCTACTAAAACCACAAGATACGTCTTCACATAGAACAGAGTCTGGGTACTGCAAATACCACCAATGCCTAGTCCAAACATACGTCCTACGGTATGGAAAGCAGTTAAGATATCTGGACTAAAGAAGAAGACCCAACCCACAATGATCACAACCAATGCATAGACATGCGATACCCAATTGGGTGCTTTCTGTAATCGTTCTTTTAACCAATATTTTTCCAATAATAAGAAACAGCCATAATACAATCCCCAGAAAATAAAGGTCCAATTGGCACCATGCCATAAACCTGTCGCAAACCAAACAATAAAGATATTACGAATGTAATGGGCTCGATTTCCACCCAATGGAATATATAAATAATCACGGAACCAACGGGATAAAGAAATATGCCATCTTCGCCAAAAATCCTGAGCACTGGTCGCAATATAGGGATGATCAAAGTTGGGTGAAAATGTAAACCCAAACATTCGACCTAAGCCAATGGCCATGTCACTATAGCCACTAAAATCAAAATACAATTGTAAGGTATAGCTAATGGCATATAACCAAGTTCCTAGTAAGGTCGTATCACTTGCCATCGCACCAAATAAAATCGCTAATCGATCAGCAATCAATACCTTTTTGAACATACCCTTTAAAAAGAGCATGATGCCTTGATAAAAAAGTTCTTTTGTTTGCGGATGGTTCTCCAATTGATCAGCCATATCGGCATATTGCACGATGGGTCCCATGTTGACCTTACCGAAGAAACCAATATACAAAGCCAATGAAAGCCAGTTGTTCTGAACCGGTGTTTTCTTTTTGTATACATCCACCAAATAGGAAATCGCACTAAAGGTAAAGAAAGAAAGGCCAATGGGCAGATGAATCGGTAAATGTTGAAGATGAAATGGAAATACATTCAGGATATCAATCAAGAAATTGGTATATTTAAAGAAACCAAGAATCATCAAATCGACAATAATGGATCCAATCAATGTGTTTCTTCTTTTTTTGCCTTCTTGTTGATTCATCCATTTGGCACTCAGATCATTCCAACAAACACTTAAAATCAATAAAAGTAAATAAGCTGGATTATCCCACGCATAGAAAAGAAAACTCAGTAGAACTAAAACAAGATTCTTTCCTTTAGGCATATAACGATAGAGTATCAAAGCAACTGGCAAAAAGAGGAATAAAAAGACAAGGGTCGTAAAGCTCATGATCAGTCCCCCTTCTTTAAACTTTGTTGCCAATTATTGACAACCGTATCTGCTTTTTTATTCGTGACATATATACCATAATTGGCCTGCGTTACGATCTTACATTGTTTTAATAAATCCGCTTCTTTCGGTAAATACCCATCAAATATCTTGATTTGATCATCTACATGCTTCTGCATGGCTTGTTTAAAGTCATCCGCTTGATCATCCGACTTAAATTGAACGATCACAATTTCGCTCGACTGCATCGTATCTTTATTTTTGTAGTAGCGAATATGCTGATATGTCGATGGATCTAAGCTTAAAAATCGACGAATATTACGATTTTCTTGAATGGTATAATCAGATACCGATATATCTTTTACACTATCCTTAGCGACCGTCTGAAAAGGTGTCGTGCTATCTTTAGGAACAATTAAATATTGTCCCACAAATAGTATGAGGCACACCAATACGAGCCACCGTAATACTTGTACTTTCTTCATGATTTCCCCTAACTTTCTGCTTTCTGCGTTGCATCAATGATAGTTTGTGCCCAAATTGGGTAGAAACTCGTCAAAAAATGGATGCCATCTGATTGATAAATATCGGCATTTCCATTATCAGCCAATTTGGTACAATTGATATACGTCCACTTATTTTTCTTACACATGGCCTTCAATTGTTGATTGTAGGTACCTACCTGTCCCCAAGATGATGATTTTTGTAAAGCTTCTGGTGAACACGGAATGATGGAACATACATAAATCTTCGCATTGGGTACGATGGCCAAGATCTTTTTCACTTCGGTTTCATAAACCCCGGCATAGCCGCCCTGTTCATCATTGATCTTCAATCCCATATCATTCATACCATAGGAAAGATAGACGCGTGTCGGTTTTAGTGATTTGATTTCGTTTAAATGATCATCCACTCGTTTGATCGTTCCGCCACTATCACCCAATACCCGATTGGCATCCAAATAGCCATATGTTTCAAACCCCATGACACGGCTATCGCCAAAAAAGACATAATCATCAAACATCGAAAAAACATTTAACTTCCCTTCCGCCATGGCTTGGCTCATTTCTGCCTGGCGCTTTTTTTCCAATGTTGGTTTTAAAGCACTGGTTGATTTCTTTTCCTGGGCAACGACATAAGCTTGTCCTGCCTGTACTTCCGTATTGGTATGATGTAAAAAAAACACAAAAGTACAAATCATGACGATACAAAGAATACCTATTAAAATAAGCGATCGTTGATTTTTTCTTTTGTGTTGTCCTCGTTTATTTATCACTTGCATCCCTCACTCAATGCATTAACTATAACACTTTTTTTTAATAAATAAACGATAGAATTTGTGAAGGTTTCATCTTTTGGATTTTCTTGGCATCCTTGAAAGTTTTGGTATTCCAAACAAACTGATCATAATCCGTCAAATAGGAATAATCCACCATATGATTAGGATATTTTGCACACCATTCTGGATAGTGTTTTTCCATCAATGTCGTTGCTTTCTGGATGGCTAAACTATTGATATTGCCATTGATATCCGGTGTTCCACTAATTTGAACACCTGGCACACTGGCATGAACAATCAACAACGAACCATCTTTATATTGTCCCAATACAATAAAGATATGGTCCTGGTTAGCCATCAAGTCACCCGGATGATACGTGGTGATCGCATCCGCCTGGATTACTTTCCCAAAGCCTTTTTTTGCAAACCATTGAATCTGTTTACCCGATTCTTTCACATAGCCAGGTTGGCCATCTTTTGTTTCCATCGTGTTATAAGTTACCCAACCAACAAATCCAGAACAATCCAAGCCATCATGAATTTGATAAGCGGTTTGACTCACATCATAACTTGCATCTTGCTTCTCATAAAACTTCTTCCAACGGGGACTCAAACCCATTTGACGGGCTTCTTTTCCAGCAGCCGTATCGGCTTTATTCCAACCGCCACCCCATACATACATGGTTTGTCCCACTGGTTTTATCGACGTTTTTAAAAAATGTTTTAATGTCGGCGTATACGTTGTGGTTTTCTTTGTCGTTTGGTTGTTACAACCAACCATGAGCAAAGAACACAATACAATTACAATAATTTTTTTTAGTTTCATTGCTTCCCCTTTAAAAAAGAACCAGGTTTTCCTGGTTCTATCACTTATTGACGATTATTGAAGAAGAAGTTTGGAATGGAATCGTCATCGTCATTCCCATCTTCTACACTCGTTACTACACCGGGATTTCCTGGTGTCTTGATTCCTGGTTCTGTAAATAAGTTTTGACCATTGGCCGTTGGAATTTCAACGGAACTATTGCCCTTGGTATTGGTGTGCTTTCCTGCTTTTTCATCAAAACCCGTCGCAATAACGGTAACGATGATACTATCACCCAATTGTTCATTGATGGCAATACCAAAGATGGCATCCACATCGCCACCGGCAGCATCTTGAATAACTGCAACCGCATTCTGCGCATCGTATAGGCTAACCTTGTCACCACCTGTAATATTGATGATTGCTGATCTTGCTCCAGCAATTTGAGCTTCCAATAAAGGCGATTGGATTGCTTTTTCCGCAGCCGATACCGCTTTGTCTTCGCCTTCAGCCATACCAATTCCAATCAAGGCACGACCTTGATTCATCATGACGGAGCGAACATCCGCAAAGTCCAAGTTGACCAAAGCAGGTACAGCAATCAAATCCGAGATGGTTTGGACACCTTGACGCAATACATTATCCGCTGCCTGGAAGGCTTCCTCAATTGGTTTACGACCAATGACTTCCAATAAGTTATCATTGGAAACAACGATATAGCTATCAACATAGTTCTTTAATTCTTCAATTCCTTGTTTGGCATTGTTGGCACGACGACGACCTTCAAAACTGAATGGACGAGTAACGACCGCAACGGTCAAAGCCCCTTCTTCTTTACAGATCTTGGCAATGAATGGAGCCGCTCCAGTACCAGTTCCACCACCCATACCAGCAGTGATAAAAGCCATATCGGCCCCTTTTACTGCCGCACGAATATCGGATTCTGCTTCTTCGGCTGCTTTTCGACCAAATTCTGGATTGCCTCCAGCCCCTAATCCTTTAGTTGTATCTTTTCCAATTACGATTCGATTTTCACATGGCGACGTTTCCAAAACTTGCACATCGGTGTTAACGACATAAAATTCAACACCTTGCACACCATCGACAACCATACGATTGACGGCGTTGGATCCACCACCACCAACTCCAAAGACTTTAATATTCGCAACTTGATTCATTTCTGGCATCGTTTATACCTTCCCTTCTATTCATCTTCTTCTTTGTTTTCGGATAAAATGACATTTTTTAGTTTCTTCGTGAAACCGCCCTCTTCACCATTTCTTGCTTTGTGATTAATGGCATCGATACTTGCACCTAATTCATTGACATTTGCACAGATCTTGTTGGAATGACGGATCTTATTGATGTCATTGTACGCATAGAAGACGCCAATGCAACAAGTGAAAGAAGCATCGCGGGCTCCCACATTTTGCGGTGCATAGATCGTTGCATTCGAACGAAATTCACTGGTTAGTTTACTGAAAATGCCAATGTTTGCCCCTTTTCCGGTCAATACAAATTCACTTGGTCCTTGTTGAAGGATAGGTTCACAAGCATCATTCACATTGTTGATCCATTCCTTGATGCGACCCACAACGACTTCGGTCAATTGATGGGCTGTGATCTCAATGCGCTGTTCACTACGCTGTTCAATATAAATGATCTTATCAATAGCTGGATCCACTTCGGTATTAAACACATTCTGCAATAAACGGAAACATACCGCATCACTCAATCCATATTGCTCTTTGATTTCTTCAATAAACCAACGGTACCCATGTTCCAAAACGGTACTGCTATATAATAAGCCATGGCTAAATAAAGTCAACACACAATGATCGGCTTCCAGATCCAATTGGATCATCAAACGATCTTGTGATTTGACAGCCACTGCACTTTCTTGGGCAATCGCATAGGCATCCAAATAAATATCTAAGATTTCCATGTTGGCTTGTTCAATGCAACGCGCAAAAGAATAAATCGTTTCCTTATCGGCAAACAACAATTCCACATTCATATAAAATTCATCGACGGGTGCACTGATCGGCATCTTTGTGGATGTTTGTCCATCCACCTCATAGGTGATGCGACCAATATTGAC
This sequence comes from Absicoccus sp., assembly GCF_034090965.1. Taxonomy (NCBI): domain Bacteria; kingdom Bacillati; phylum Bacillota; class Erysipelotrichia; order Erysipelotrichales; family Erysipelotrichaceae; genus Absicoccus; species Absicoccus sp. The sequence goes on from NZ_JAXDRQ010000040.1 coordinate 7,837, forward strand.
AAGTTCAACATCATCGGAAATTTTTTTCTGTACAGCTTTGTTTAACCCCTGTTGTATATGGAATAAACGAATGTATTTTGTTCCATCTTCCACTTGCACATGAACTCTTTGTTCTACATGTTGTACATTGACACTTGGAATCGCTAATAAAGCTCTTTCAATGCGATATCCCATTGCCGCATTCGCATTATTGCTTGCTTTGCGAATGGCTTGTACAACACTCGTTTCATCGACGATCTTTTGATTTTGAATGCCATCACACGCCACACGTTCTACACGTAAGACATTGAATTGACCTTCAAAAATTTCAAGAACAATCAGTCGAACTTCACGATCGGCAAGTTCAAAAGATGCATAAACTTTATTTATACTCATTCGACTTCTCCTTTACTACTGTTCAATAATACCATAATTTCTACAAAAATGAGATAAAGTTATCTGAACTTTTTCGGCACATCCATCCTTATTTCATCTTTACCGTGATCACCGAATCCGATGTGATTGGTTGTTTTGCTTTGACGCTTTGCGAACTGACTTTACCACTGCCCGAAGTCTTGATCGTAATACCCGTTAATTGACTATAGGCCGTAATGTCTTTTTGTGTCCATCCCGTCATATCCGGCATCGAAATCGAATTGCCATCGGTCAATACAAAAATCCGATCATTGGAATTGATGGTCTGGTTTGCATTCGGATATTGTGCCATGACATTCGTACCATTGCCAATATAGACCACATGAACTTTTTTTCCATCCATCTGTTCTTTGGCATAGTCCACACTATGATTCAATAAAGAAGGCATTGTATAGCTAGCCCAAGAGGCATACTTTTTCGCATTTTCCTCATCTTGACCGCCCACACCTTCATAGACCAATGCTGCCTGCATGATCGTTTTGAAAGGATCGGCCGAATAATTTAAATAATTATCCGAGACCATGCCCCAATAGACCATGACCTTTGGATCATCGGCAGGTGCTGCCGCCATGACACTGGATGTATACGTATCTTCCTTATACGTGCCGGTCTTACTATCATAAATCTGTCCAGTACCGGTCTTGGCGACCATATCGACACCATCCATCTTAAATTTTTCACCACTGGCTCCATCATCCAATACATGACTCATTAATTCACGGACTTGCTTAGCGGTGTCACTGGAAATCGGCTTGTCAACTTGGGTTGGACTATATTTCTTGATGGTTTTTCCGGTATCTGCATCCGTAATGGAATCCACCACATAAGGCATCATCATTTGGCCATTATTAAAAATGGCCGTATACGCTTGCATCAACTGCAAGATCGTGATCGAAGATCCTTGACCAAAACCGGAATTCAAATAACCCATAGGCATGGATAAATTCTTTTGACCCGCTACCTCATGGATCCATGGCGTACCGACTTTTTGATAGAAACCAAATTTTTTGACGTATTTGCCATAATCTTTATAGTTGATATAATTAGCCAATAATTCACAAATACCGACATTACTGGAATAAGCCAAAGCTTGATCAAAAGTGATGGTTCCAAAGTCTTCACCTAAGGCATCGCTAATAGCAGGATATGGTGTCGTTCCCGATTGGATCCGGGTGATTTTCTTGGTGGATTCATCATAAGTATACAAGAAAGAACCAGCCCGATAGGTTTGATCTTTTGGATACACACCTGTATCAATGGCGGTCGCAAACGTAAAAGGTTTCATGACAGAACCCGGTTCATACGCCGATTCACTGATCAAATCGGTAAACGTAGAAATTGTTTTATGGGTATTTTGATTAAAGGTTGGATACGAACACCAAGCCAATACTTTGCCGGTGCTTGGTTCCATGACCACACACCAGGCACTTTCGGCATCATTGTCTTTCATTGTTTTTTTCAATTGGGTTTCCACGGTCTTTTGCAGATTGGCATCCAAGGTCAGTTTAACATTGGCACCATCTTCGGCTTGTTTGATTACATTGGTCGTACCTGGTAAAACATCACCACTGACCGTTTGTTGGTAAGTCACCTCTCCTTGGGTACCCGATAAATATTTGTTTAAGGTTTGTTCCAAACCCAATTTACCCACAATTTGTTGTTTGTCTTCGTCATATGCGGCAAAACCAACTAAATTGGATGCAAAAGGGGTACTTGGATATTTTCGCGTAACGGTTTGCTCAAAATCAATGCCTGTCAATTTTAACTTCTTGATTTTTTTCATTTTCGCTTTTGAGATTCGTTTGGTTCCCGATCCCAACTCGGTTTGAGACAACCCTTTATCTTTCGCATTTTGAATGGTGTCGGCCACTTGATCCACATCAATATCGGTCAAGACCGTCTTTAATTTTTTTGCCACTTGTTTGGGATGCTTGACATAGTTCGCCTTGCCATTGGCATCTACATTGCTAGAATCCACATACGCAATAACGGTATAGGCTTGTGTATCTTGGGCAATGACCGTGCCATTGCGATCCAGGATTTCTCCTCGTTTGGCCGAGACTGTCGTATGGACAATACTATTGCTGATGCGCGGATCCAATACATTGTGTCCGGTCCATATATGGGTTTTTGTGACCATGGTAAAAAGAACATTAGCACTCACTAATGTTCCAATAATAATCATCACTTGTATCACCCGAAAGAGTCGCTTATTGGTCGCTTTGATTTTCATATCATCAATCCCATCTATTAATCAATAATATATACATTTTTTTGATTCTCTGCAACCTTGTCATTTAATAGACCCAATACGCGTGACTTTTCTTCCAAGTTATTCACTTGGCTCGTTAGTTGATCGACTTGTTGCTGCGTTTGACTCAATTTTTTTGATAATTCCTGGTCACGCATCGACAATGTCATATTTTGCGAACAAATCACCGTCTTTGATAGGATATAGAAGACCAATGCGAGAACAAAAAAAGCAATTACTTTTGAATCCTGTGAAAAACGATGTTTCTTTGTATTCATACGTTTTTTTCTTGATGTATTATTATTTATTTTCTTTTGCTTCATTTTCAAAATTTCTCAGCCTTTCTATCCCTCTTAGTTTTGCACTATGTGCCCGATTGTTTTCTGCCAATTCTGTTTCGCTTGCCAAAATGGGCTTGCGATTGATCAGCTGATATTCCAATCTTTCTTCCCCTATCACTGGTATTCGTCGATTGACTTTTGGTGGTGTTGCCACCTGCTTGAACGTCTGTTTGACCATACGATCTTCCAAAGAATGAAAAGTGATCACACACATCCGCCCACCTACAGCTAAGCGGTGCAAGCCCTGATGTAAAGCCGATTCCAATTGTGGGAGTTCCCCATTTACTTCCATGCGAATCGCTTGGAAAGTCCTTTTGGCAGGATGTCCCTTTTTATTCAAGACTTTTTGTGGCAAAGACTGTTTGATCACATCCACCAATTGAAATGTCGTATCAATGGGATGTTCTTGCCTCGTTTGTACAATTTGTTGGGCAATCTTATGCGCAAATGGCTCTTGGCCAAAAGATTTGAGAAGACCGGTCAATTCATCTTGTGAATACGTATTGACAACGGTCCATGCATCTAATTCCTGGCTTTGATCCATGCGCATATCCAAACGTGCATCATACCGATAACTAAAACCGCGCGAACCATCATCAAATTGTGGACTGGAAACGCCAAGATCCATCAAGATTCCATCGACGACAGATACTCCTTGTTCATCCAGCACTTGGGCCAAACGTTCAAAAGGTGTATGAATACACGTGAAATTGGAACCAATGGCAGACAATCGCTTCGTGCTTTCATCAATGGCGCTTTGATCACAATCCAACGCATATAAATGTCCTTGGGTGCACCGTTTTAATATTTCGCTACTATGTCCTCCACGACCCAACGTGCAATCGACATAGATTCCATCGTCTTTGATCTGAAGCATTTCAATGGATTCTTTTAGTAAAACACTCTTATGTTCCATAATTACCCCATGATTTCTGATAATTGTTCAGCCATATCTTCAAAAGCATCACTTTGTTCTGCTTCTTCATTTTCCCAGACATCCTTTGCCCAGATTTCCAGATGATTAGCCATCCCAATGATCAAACATTCTTTTTCTAATTTAGCCAGAGCGGCCAATGACGATGGAATGAGAATTCGCCCCTGACTATCCATTTCACATTCTGCGGCTTTGGACAAAACCATACGTTGATACCAACGTGCATTTTTGTTTGTGGTTGGCAATTTTGAAAGCCCCTCATAAACTTTTTCCCATTGTTGCATCGTATAGACATACAAACAGCCATCCAAACCACGTGTTACGACAACGTGTCCACCGAGTTCTTCACGAAATTTAGCTGGCATGATCAACCGCCCCTTACGGTCGATGTTATGCGCATATTCACCCATGAACACGTGTCATCACCCCCACTTTCTGACACAAACTGCTACTTTGTACCACAATAATACCCCATCCCCATCATTTTCGCTACTTTTTTTTCGATTTTTAAGACAACACAAAAAAAGCCAGTTACCAAATTTGATAACTGACTTCTGACTATTTTTTGAATACATGCTTTAAATTCTGCATCCGATTGATATTTTTCATCATTTTCGGATCACAAACCAAATCAAAATCCCCTAATAGTTCGATGGGACGACCACCCAAATGCTTTTTGAATAAGAAGACTCCATAGTCTGGACCTTCTTCATTAAAGATTCCACTGGTTCCGGTAAAATTATATCGATGCAGCCCCAAACGCTTGGCCGTTCGGATGGCTTGGTCTTGGATCACATACGGACCCGAATATTTTCTTAATTCATCATAAGAGCCGGAAGAAATATAATCCATTTCCCCATCATAAATCACAAAATAGGCACCCGACAGAATAATTTCTTTGCCATATTTTGCTTCCAATTCCTTCGTTGTTTGTTCCCAACGTTCAATTTGTGCGATTCGCTCCAACTCTTCCTTTTGCCGTCGATTCATCTTTTTACTATTGGGATTCTTCGCTAAGATCGCATTGGTTTTTTCTTGTTCCTTTTGAATATCCGCAAGATCTTTCGCATTTTTTTCATGCACTTCGACCGTATCCAAATACGATACGATAACTTTGGCATGATCACTTCCTAACGCACGAATCTGATTTTGATAAGCAGCCAATCCCATGTCCGTAAAATGTCGTTTCTTTGCGGTATAGTCCATCAATTCCATAAAAGGATCTAGATGATCAAGATCCAATTCTTTGGTCTTGACCCCCATTTTTTTAGCTCGGGCAATGGTTCTTCTCGTATTGGGTTCGTAATTCGCAACAATATCGTCTTCGCTTAGATCATCCAGATCCATCACGACCATATAGCGAACTTGTCGATCTTCGGGCCATCCTTTGAAGAAACCTTGATGTGCATAGCCAAGACTGGCCAAAAAATCCATCATCGCTTGATGATTCCAACCATTTTCAACAACTTGTCCATCGTCATCCAATTGTTGATACTCCACATATGGATCCATTCGTAGATAGGCCATGCCATGATCAGCAATATATTTCTTTAATGCTTCCGTAAAAAAAGTGGTCAATTCCGGATCATGAAAATCACATAAGATACCACGTTGGGCATAGGCATAATGATAGAATCGCATGACGGGTACTTTACTAAAGCCGGCAGCTGCCAAAACTTGGTTGGCATCATCCACCACACCCACATAGTAGGTTTCCCAACCATTTTGTTTCTTTAATTCGATCATCTTGGAACTATTTAAATAAAAACGACCTGCACAATGTGTCGCAAAATCTTCATATTCTTGGATTGTTAATTCTTTGAATTTCATATTGTCACTCCCGCATGGAGTGTATCATTTCCCAAGCAAAACTACAAGATAAAAAGAGGAGCTTGTCCTCTTCTTATTGATGATTACGAATATAATTCAAAGCACCACCATCCATCAAGATATCCAAATCTTCTTTGGTCAATTGTGCCGTAGCCTTAAACGTTTTATGTTTTGTCAGATCTTTGACTTCTATGGTTGGTTGGTCATATAGCCCTGGAACATGGACAACTTCCAATTCATCCATTTCATCGATCGCATCATAATCGGCTTTATCCACAAATTCCAATGGTAGGATTCCAAAGTTGATTAGATTGGCATGATGGATTCGTGCAAAGCTCTTCGCCAATACTGCTTTGATGCCTAAATACATCGGTGCCAAAGCCGCATGTTCACGAGAAGATCCTTGCCCATAGTTTTCACCCGCCACAATAATGCCGCCATGGTTGGCCTTACAAATTTCATCAAAATGTTCTTTGTTGTTCATAAAGACAAAAGTAGATAATTTTTCAATATTAGAACGATATGGCAAGACTTTCGCACCAGCTGGAGCAATGTGATCGGTCGTGATATTGTCAGGCAACTTGATCACAACTTTCTTATCAATATTTTCGGTCATCTTGGTATTTTGTGGTAACGGTTTAATATTTGGACCACGAACAATTTCCACATCTTCAGGTCGATCACTTGGTGGCAAGATCATGGAATCATCAATGAAGATGGGTTCCGCGCTAAAGGTATCTTCATAGTCTTCTTGGGTTGGATCACTGATCGATCCAGTCAAAGCAGAAACCGCAGCGGTTTCGGGTGAAACCAGATAAATACCTGCACTCAATGTTCCGGAACGACCGTAGAAATTACGATTGAAGGTACGCAAAGAAATACCATCGCTCTTCGGCGATTGTCCCATACCAATGCATGGTCCACAGGCACATTCAAGAATTCGTGCACCCGCTTTGATAAATACGCTCAAAGCTCCCGTTTCAATCAATTTTTCTAAGACTTGACGAGAACCTGGAGAAATGACTAACGAAACATTAGGATTGATTGTTTTGCCTTTTAAGACATTGGCCACTTTCATCATATCTTCATAGCCAGAATTGGTACAAGACCCAATCGCTACTTGATCAACTTTGATTCCACGCAATTCCGTAATCGGTTTGACGGCATCAGGGGAATTCGGACAAGCGGCCAATGGTGTTAATTGATCAAGATCAATTTCAACCAGGCCATCATAGCTTGCGCCTGGATCAGCAGCCAATGGTTGCCAATCTTTCACCCGATTTTGACGGGTCAAGAATTCTTTGGTGATCTCATCACTCGGGAAGATCGAAGTGGTTGCACCTAATTCGGCACCCATATTGGTGATGGTTGCACGTTGATACACACTTAATGTCTTGACTCCTTCACCTGTATATTCGAAGACTTTGCCAACGCCACCTTTTACGCTCAATTGACGCAGTAGTTCTAAAATGATATCTTTGGCAGAAACACCATGTTTTAATTGACCGCTCAAGCGAACTTCGATGACTTCAGGCATGGTCAATCGATAGGGGATCCCTGCCATCGCTTTGGCAACGTCCAGTCCACCAGCACCAATCGCAATCATGCCCATGGCCGATGAAGTGGGCGTATGGCTATCCGATCCAATCAATGTTTTTCCTGGTGTCGCAAATCGTTCCAAATGCACCTGATGACAAATCCCATTTCCTGGTTTTGAGAAATAGATGCCATGCTTAGCCGCTACGGATTGTAGATAGGCATGATCATCCGCATTCATAAAACCATTTTGTAGAGTATTGTGATCTACATAACTAACGGACAGATCCGTTTTGACTTGGTCTACCCCCATGGCTTCCAACTGCATATAAGCCATGGTTCCTGTTGCATCTTGGGTCAATGTTTGATCCATACGAATCTCGATCGGAGATCCTTTTTTTAGCTCCCCTTTGATCAAATGGGCTCTTAAAATCTTCTGTGTTAAATTTTCCATTTTTTCACATCCTTTTCAAAAGTGTATCATAATCTTGTTTATATGGTAAAATATAGATATGAAAAAAATCAATGAATTCTCAATCTGGCTGCTCCATTGGATCGAAGTGATCATGGCAATCATCTTGATCTTAGTCGTCGTGATCCAATGTTTTGATATCATTGCCCAATTGCCATCCTTCTTCTTTAATAAAGTACCGCTTTCTGATGTTTTATCGTATGTCTTCAACTTTATCATCACGATTGAATTCGTTCGCATGTTGTTGATTCATTCGATGGAAAGTGTCACCGAAGTATTGATCTTTGCGATTGCACGAAGCATCATTGTTGGCCATCCAGAAGCAATAGCTCTATTTTTTGAAATTTGTTGCATATTCTTATTGTTGTCAGCAAGGAAATACCTGCTGTTTGAAAATGAATTGGAAAAAGAAAACGAAGAAGATCAATAGTCTTCTTCGTTTTCTGTATCTTCACTATCCAATAAGATCTCACGATTCTTTGATACTACAATATAGGTGCCATCTTTTGGATACTCTTCATCGGTTGAATCCGAGAGAATTTCTAATTCACATGGATAGCCATTGGCTTCCAATTCTTGAATCAAACCTTCTTTTCCTAATTTTTTTGTTAAGTTGCGACCACATGCACAATTGCCATATTGATCCAAACATTGATAAACCCAGTCTGGAATTGTCTTTTTTGCCATGATGTATCCCCTCCTAGAATAATCTGTATTATACTCGAAAAGAAAAAGGGAGGCAAGCCTCCCACATACCTACTTCTCTAAGATTTCAATCAATTTTGGATAATAATCATATCGATCATCGACATATTGGAATGCACTGTTCGCAATGGCTTTGGCTTTATCCAAATCAATATCGACATATACATTCGCAAAACGATAATAAATCATATCCTTGATCTGGTTTTCACGCAATACATAGTTATAATTGGCATCACCTTGACCATAATCACCATGTTTGATATACAAATCAGCAATATCCATCAAAGCACGTGTTCCCCATTTTTGATGAAGATCATCCAATTGGGAAAGGACCGCAAAAATGAAATTCTCATAATATTTCACATCATCGTATTCAAACAATGGCAATACATGATAGGCAAGATCCATGAATGTCTGGATCATGTCGGTCACATCCACTTTGATCAACTCAACAAGATCGGCACTTTGATGAATGTTCTTGCGTTGTGCGATCATCAATACTTTCCGTACGATATCAAATTCTTTTTGGTATTCTTCATTGTTGACCGTTGCATCATCCTTAATGGTATAAGAAGCATGAGCCTTCACATCTTTACCAATTTGTTCAAAATCAGATGCTTTAATATCGACCGTATCGGCAACACGATCAAAGATGACACGAATCAGATCGGTATCATATCCGTCTTTTTCAAACGTAAATGCTTTGGTATCCACATGGAAATCATCCAATACTTTTTTAGTCAACGCATCAATATCGGCATTATCCAACAATAATGAAGCATAGTTTTCATAATCCATGTTGACACCCATGGCACGAGCCATTTCAAAACATGTATCCATCGCAAAACTATTGTATTGTTCGGTCTTTGCTGTATTGACAACCGGCTTTTTAGCCGTTTTTTTCGTTGTCGCTTTTTTTGCAGCTACTTTCTTATTGGCAGCTTTGGCAGCCGTTGCCCGTTTTGCCGGTGCTTTTTTAGCAGCCGTTGCCTTTTTAGTGACCGTTTTCTTTGCAGCCGGTTTTTTTGCCGTTGTCGCCACTGGCTTTGCTTCCACTTTCTTGGTTGCTGGTTTCACTTCTGCTGTTTTTGTGGCAACTGGTTTTGCTTCCACTTTCTTAGTTGCTGGTTTTGCTGTTTCTAGTGTTGCTTGTTTCACAGCTGGTTTTGCTTCTGTTTTTGGCTCAGCGGATTTCTTCGCTGTTGTCTTCTTTGCTGGAGTGACTTTTTTAGCTGTTGTTTTTTTCGCAGCCGTTTTTGTCGTCGTATCTTTCTGTGCCGGTTCTACTTTCTTTGCCGTTTTTGATACTTCTTCCGTTGGCTTTGCGCTAGCGCTTGCTACTTTTTTGGTTGTGGTAGCACTCTTCGTTGTAGTCGTCGTTTTTTTCGATCTTGTTTTTGCAGGCATGATACTTCCTCCTAGTTAATTCTTTCCTATTATAACACTTCTTAATTTCAATGCAATTCACTATCGATTTTGCTTGCAACATCCGGCGAAGCAATGATCGTGATATTGTTGATCATGATCAAATCCTTGATGTTGTTTTCTTTACAGAACGATACAATTTTTTCTTTGGTATATCGAAAATCCATCACGTAGACCGTCTGATAATGATCCACCAGATAAGGCACAAAACAATTTCCATAGGACTCCTTGATTACCACACAGCTTGATCCATCTTTGATTTTTGGATTCTCAATTTTGGTCAATGGTTTATCCCCACCAATGAAACAATAATAACCAGACCCTTCGTTCCAAGAGCTGACATCTTCGATCACATGCCAGCTATGTTCTTGATTGGATTCATCCCAATAAGTCAGATCATTGGTACCATTGGGTACATAGGCTTTGACATAATCGGGATTTTTTTCCATACTTGTATCTTTCAACTTGTCATAGAAGGTGCCCAAGAATGGACTGAATTTATAGCTTTTCTTAAAGTAGGATAACGAATGCGCGTTGATGCCTTTTTCCTTACAAAAATCTTTATACGCATAATAAGCACCCAAACTTGTCCAATGATGATCGGTCCGAAAATATAAATATTGATCATTGTGTTTTCTTAACGTTGGCAATATATCAACCATATGTACATTTTTCGTATATCGATCAGCATAATAATTGATTCCTTCTTGTTGATCCGATCCACCTAAAGAAGATAACGTCTTTTTGTCCAACATCGCACCCGAATTATTAGGCACCAATATCGAATACACATTGGTCGTTCCTTTTAATTGTTTAGCGGCTCGATTGATGGCTTTGGTGTAGGTATTGGCAGCTCCCTGATCAAAATAATACACACTATAGGCAGCCCCATCTTTGACATACAATCCTTCCATGATCTGGTTTTGCACTTCGGCTTGCATATCCTTGGTCTTCGGTGCCTTTGCCGTCTTGGTGGTATTGGATGTTTTTCCATTGGTTGGAATGGTATCTTTTTCAACATTTCCACCAACCATACGTGTATTGGATTCGATGCCATAGGATTTCTTTAAGTTCTGGCTCATTGCGATCCATGTATCCCGTCCGGGAAATGTATCCGAATACCATTTGGATATGTCCGAAAAGTAGGAACCATCCAAGAAGGTCGAAAAATGGAACGCAGGAAAAGCAGTCAACTGCCGTTTTTCTACAATGGATCGTGTGGGTCGAATAAAAAACAAAGCACCCATGATCATGCCGATGATCAATAGAAAACTGGTGATCACCACGCTCAAATTATGAAACAAACGAATTTGTTTTCGTTGCTTTTTGGTATATTTCATTCTCTTTCTCCTTCCTAAAACTGAAAATATAAGAAAGGATTATAGCTATTTCCAATCAAAGCCAAGACCGATAAGATCAAAAGTACGGGTGGCAATAGCAACTCTCCCCATGTATAGATGGTATAAATGATCGCATTGGATTTTCCTATGACAGGTAACATATGGCGAATGGCCTTACCTATATAAGTACAAGCTAGGATACAGAACAATAAAAAGAAGATATTTTCCAAAAATAAGGTATGGACTTGCATGCTGGTAAAGGCATGTGATCCCATGCCGATCATTCCGGCCAATACCGTCAAAAGTTGCGAACCATTCTCAAATCGAAAGATGACCCAGCCTATATATACGACAAACAAAGTATATATATGAGCTCCGATGGATCGTAAGCGATTGCCATAGACAAATCGTTCCAGCAACAAAAAAACCAAATAATATAATCCCCATAATATATAATTCCAGCTGGCACCATGCCACATACCAGTCAAAAACCAAACGATGGTCATATTGCGAATGAATTTTGTTTTGGAACAACGACTGCCACCCAAAGGAATGTAAACATAGTCGCGAAAAAAGGTGCTTAAGGAAATATGCCATTTTCGCCAAAAATCCTGTACGGAATGGGCCATATACGGATAGTTAAAATTTTCTAAATAATGAAAACCCACCATCCGTCCCATGCCAATGGCCATATCGGAATACGCAGAAAAGTCCAGATAAATCTGGAGCATGTAAAAGAGCATGCCTAACCACAACCCTGTGATGGCTTGATTTTGTAGTGCCGATTGTTGAAATGGCAACAGCGTATCGGCTACCGATGCACATCCATTGGCCAAGATTGCTTTTTTTGCCAACCCAACACAGAAACGGCGAATGCCTTCATAGATATCGCTTTGCGAAACCTGCCGATGCTCAATTTCATTGGCTACGGTTTCATAGCGGACAATTGGTCCGGCAATGCATTGATGAAACAAGCTGGAATATAATAAGAGTTTCCAAAATTTTGGTTGCGCTTTGACCTCTTTTCGATAGACATCGATCACATAGGATAATAACTGAAAGGTATAAAAAGAAATACCAATGGGCAAAACGATTTGGGGAATCACTTTGGGAATGCCAAACCAAGCATGGAAATTGGAACAAAAAAAGACCGTATATTTAAAAATGCCTAATAGCCCCAATAGTACGACGCATTCGCCTAGTAAATAGTGTTTGGCCTGTTTTCGATGTCGTGTGATCTGTATCGCAAACCACCAACTAGCCCAGGTATCGACAAGCAAAAGGATCAAATATCGGGGTCCACCCCAAGAATAGAAAATCAATGAAAAAATCAGAAGTACCTGGTTCTTTTTGGTATCATCCACAAGCGTATAGATGATCATACAGGGTACTAAGAACGCAAAAATAAAAAGTAAGCTCGAAAAAACCATGATTTCTTTCCCTTCCTCCGCTTTATCATATCAAATTTCCGACTGTTTTTATGTAAATTTAAGGAATTATTTGTAGTATACTAATGCATGTGTCAAAGGAGGTACACGTAAACCATGAATCATAATATGCAAGAACAACCACCAGAATTTAAAGAAAAAGCCAAAATTCCCAAACAAGTCTTGATCCTTGTATTGGTATGTGCCTTGTTGTCAGGGGTTTTAGGATTTACCGGTGGTTATATAGCTTCCAACCTAAATACATCATCCGGCAACGTCACCATCAACCAAGTCAAAGGGTCTACAACAGGTTCATCCAAAGTCAATGATGTCAGTGACATTGCCAGCAAATGTGGTCCGAGTGTTGTTGAGATCACTACCGAATCCGTTTCTAATGGCAATAGTATTTATGGCCAATATATTTCAGAAGGGGCCGGTAGTGGAATTGTCTATAGTAAAGATGGCTATATCGTAACCAACAACCATGTCATTGAAGGGGCTTCGAGCATTACCGTGAAGACAACCGATGGAAAATCATATCAAGCCACTTTAGTTGGTAGTGATTCAGACAGTGATCTGGCGGTATTAAAAATTGATGCCAGTAATTTAACACCAGTTACACTGGGTGATTCAAGCAGTTTAAATGTCGGTGATGTGGCGATTGCGATTGGAAATCCATTGGGCGAATTAGGGGGTACCGTAACGGAAGGTATTATTTCTGCTTTGGACCGCCAAGTCCAAATCGATAACACGACGATGACATTGCTGCAAACGGACGCATCCATTTCACCAGGTAACTCTGGCGGTGGTTTATTTGATGCCAATGGCAATTTGATTGGTATTGTCAATGCGAAATATTCATCCAGTTCTTCATCATCCAATGGCAGTGTTGAGGGCATTGGATTTGCGATTCCCATCAATAGTGCAATCGATGTCATCAATGAATTGATCGCAAATGGAAAAGTCACCAATCGTGCCGCATTGAATGTTTCTTTATATGATTATACAAAAGGCAGCTCCAACTATTATGTCGATGAGGGGGCTACGGAAGGTTGTTACATCGTCCAAGTCGTAAGTGGGGGTGCGGCTGATAAAGCTGGTCTAAAGTCCGGTGATCGTATTGTATCGATCGATGGCACTTCGATTTCCACTTCCAGTGAGGCAAAAGCTGTCATTCAGAAACATAGTCCAGGCGATAAAGTCAAAGTAGTCGTAGAACGCGATGGCAAGAAAGTCACGAAGACAGTAACGCTTGGTTCATCCAATTCTTAATGTAAGGGGTTTCGTTTTTACGAAATCCTTTTATTTTTGTTTTGTACGAACAATAAATGGAGTATAATAAGTTCAGAAATACTTACATTAGAGGAGGATTAGTATTCAATGGCTACAGAAAAAATTTCTAAAAGAAAAATCATGTTGATTGGTACCGGCTTTGTCGGCATGAGTTTTGCGTATTCCCTTTTATCGGAAAAAGGAATCGATGAATTGGTTTTAGTCGATGTCAACACGGACAAAGCCAAAGGCGAAGAAATGGATTTGAGTGATGGTTTAGTTTATGCGGAAACCAAAATGAAGATTCGTGCCGGTAGCTATGCAGATGCCAAAGATACAAACATTGTTGTATTAACAGCTGGTATTGCACAAAAACCAGGCCAAACACGTTTGGAATTGGTTAAGATCAATGCCAAGATCACAAAAGATTGCTGTGAGAACTTAAAAGCCAATGGCTTTGATGGTATCTTGATTTGTGCTGGAAACCCAGTCGACATCATGACATATGTGGCTTACAAAACATCCGGTCTACAAAAGAATCATGTATTTGGTTCCGGTGATGTATTGGATACCGCACGTTTGCGTTTTGCAATCAGTGAACGCTTGAATGTAGCACCAAGCAATATCCATGCTTATATCATGGGTGAACATGGTGATTCTAGTTTCGTATCTTGGGCTAACACCTATGTTGGCTGCAAAAACTTATTGGAATACTTGGACGAAAAAGGCGATGTATCTTTAGCAGAATTACAAGAATTATATATTGGTGTTCGTGATAAAGCTTATAAGATCATTGAATTAAAACGTGCCACTTATTATGGAATCGGTCTTGCCTTGAAACGTATCGTTACTTGTGTATTGAATAACGAACGTGCCATCTTGCCAGTATCTAGTTATCAACAAGGTGAATATGGTCAAGAAGGTTACTACATTGGTACACCAAGTATCGTTGGATCCAATGGTGTCGAAGAAGTCATTAAATTGCCAATGACCGATCAAGACCAAGAATTGTTTGATCGTTCGTTCAATACGTTACGTCAAACCATTCAAGATGAATTATCGGATTTATTAGCTGATTACGAATAATCCATCAAGGAGCTCATCCAGCTCCTTTTCTTTATAAAAACCACTAATAAAAATTAGTGGTATTGAATGCCCTATAAGGGCCTGTTGTTGCGCAGGTCCTTCGACCATTGAAACCTCACCAGTCGCAACCCCGTTACATGCTGCCTCTAAAAGAGGCATGGTAAATCGCTTGCTTTGACCCGTTCACCCGTAAACGGGTCAATATATTCTTTTAAATTCAATTCATCTGCCAACTTGTCTTCGACAAGTTGGTTTTGTATATATTCACGTATTACTTTCTCATTCTTTCCAACTGTATCGACAAAATATCCTCTTGCCCAAAACTTTCTGTTCCCAAATTTGTATTTCATATTTGCATGTCGCTCAAATATCAT
>NZ_JAXDRQ010000041.1:0-3186 GCF_034090965.1 Absicoccus sp.
GGCGGAAGGCAGCGACGACACAGGAAAAGAATCAAAGAACAGCGCATTGAGGGCGCTTGCAAAAGGTTTGAGAGGAGAATAGTAATTTATGGGAATGATTACGACTGGAACAGATGAATTTCCGAAAGAACTTGTAACTGAAGTATTCAGCAAGGTAAATGGACATTCGTCTCTGGCGAAGCTGTCTGTTCAGGAGCCGGTTCCGTTTGCAGGAACTACGCAGTTCACATTTGCAATGGATGGAGAAGCATCCATCGTCGGAGAAGGTGCAAAGAAACCGGCTGGTGATGCAAAGTTTACACCGGTGAGTATTACCCCGATCAAGTTTGTTTATCAGCATCGTCTTACTGATGAATTCGTAAAACTGTCTGATGAGCAGCAGCTTCCGTACCTTGAAGCATTCACGGATGGATTCGCAAAGAAGATGGCACGCGCTCTGGATATTTCGGCAATGCACGGCGTAAACCCGGCAACCGGTCTCGCTGTTGATTCTCTGGCATCCAAGAATTTTGACATGGATGCGATCGGCAAGATCGAAACGACTGCAGGTGCAGAGGATAATGACATTGACTCTGCTGTTCAGGCAATCGTTGGGGCTGGCGGGACAGTTACGGGTATTGCCATTGCTCCGACATTCGGTTCATCTCTGGCAAAGATCAAGGCCAATGGAGTAGTTCAGTATCCGGAATTCCGCTTCGGCCAGAATCCTAATGCGTTCTATGGAATGAATTCTGATGTGAATAACACGGTTTCTTTCGGTGCTTCTAAGGATCTGGTTATCCTCGGCGACTTCCAGAATGCATTCAAATGGGGTTATGCAGAATCTGTACCGTGTGAGATCATTCAGTATGGTGATCCGGATGGCCAGGGAGATCTGAAGCAGATGAACCAGATCGTACTTCGTGCTGAGGCTTACATTGGCTGGGGCATTCTGGAGAATTCCTTCTTCAAGAAGATCGTTCAGAAGGCAGGCTGATGAAGTACAGGAACATCAAAAGCGGAAACGTGATTGATATTCCATCTGTGCTGATTGATAGAGATTGGGAGGCTGTTACCGACAAGCAGCCTCTCATTTCTTCTGGTGTTACAGAGGAGAAAAAGAAGGCGGTGAGATCAAATGGACGAAAGCTTCGCGGCAGTCGATGACCTGAGCATCATGTGGCGGAAGCTCACGCTGGATGAGCAGGAAATGTGTGCTGCCATCCTGCCGGTAATTTCCGATCAGCTTCGCTATGAGGCAAAGAAAGTCGGAAAAGATCTCGATCAGATGATTAAAGCCGGCGACCTTCCGAAGAATGTAGTCAAATCTGTCACGGTTGATATTGCTTCCAGGTATATCGAGCAGAGCACTTCTGACAAATCGACTCTGCTCAGTCAGGAATCTCAGTCAGCGCTGGGATACTCCTGGTCTGGAACATATACCAATACAGGCGGCGGCATCAGCATCCTGAACAAGGATCTGAAGCGTCTCGGTCTGAATCGTCAGCGCTATGGGATGGTAGATATCTATGGGCTTGAGAGGAATAACAGTTAAGCTGATCCAGCGCAAAGAGGCTGGCAGAGATGAGTTTAATGCTCCGATCTATCAAGAACTTGATCCTGTTTTCGTTGACAATGTATTGATTGCTCCGCTGTCTTCTCAGGAGCTTCTTGAAACCGTGAACCTTTATGGGAAGAAAGCAGTCTATCAGATTGCAATTCCGAAAGGGGATGAGCATTCCTGGGAGGATGCAATTGTAGAATTCTTCGGCAAGAGATGGCATGTATTCACGCTTTCGCAGAAAGGTATCGATTCTCTCATTCCGTTAGCCTGGAATGATAAGTATCAGGTGGAAAGATATGAGTGATGATTTCAAGCTGGTGCTGAATAAGTCTGGAATAAATAAGCTGCTGAAAGCCGCAGAAACCAGAGCGATGGTGCAGAACCTGGCAAATCAGAAAGTCGCTGCAATGGGAGACGGGTACAAAGTGAACATCAACTATTCCAGCAAAGATGGTCGTGTGACCGCTTATGTCTATCCGGAGACGGATAAGGCAAAGCAAGATAATCTTGATAACAATACCGTCCTGAAGGGAGTAGGCGGATGATTGCTGAGACAAAGATCATAGAACTTCTTCTGAAAAGCGGGATCGATACATATATGGAGCGGCCGAAAGATGCTCCGGAGGAATACTGCATCGTTGAGCGGACAGGATCTTCAAGCTCAAATTATGTGACAACGGCGACGATTGCGGTTCAGTCGATTTCTGGGAGTCTCGCAAAAGCTGCAAAGCTGAATGAGAAAGTAAAGAAGATCCTGCTGACTGCAGATATTGAAGGAATATCTTCAATCAAGCTGATGAGTGATTACAACTTCACGAATATTGCAGCTAAACAGCATCGTTATCAGGCTGTTTATTCGGTTGTGACGAAAGAACTTTAATGGAGGATAGCATTATGCCAAATAACACAGATTATGTAACTACAGGGAGACCTAAATCTACAGGTGCCATTTTTTATGCGCCGAAAGGTACAACTCTTCCAACGAGTGCAGATACAGAACTTGACAAGGCTTTTACATGCGTCGGATTGATCAGTGAAGACGGACTGAAGCGTTCTATCAAGCGCACGACAAAGGAAATCAAAGACTGGGGAGGCAATACAGTTAAGGTTGTTCAGACCGAAGTTAAAGAAACCTTTGCGTTTGCAATGATTGAGGCCTTGAATGCAGCAGTGCAGAAAGCGACCTACGGAAATGCCAGCGTCAGCGGAGATCTTGGTACTGGTCTTACTGTAAAACACGATTCCAGTGAACCTGATGAGTTTGCGTGGGTAATTGATCAGGTCATGTCTAATGGAGATCTTTTCCGGATTGTTATCCCGAACGGAAAATCAACAGATCTTGACGATATTAATTTTAAGCCGGATGAGCCAATCGCCTATGGTGTAACTATTACGGCAGTAGCTGACGGAGATGGAACTACATCGAAAGACTATATCAAAGCAAAGGCTTCTGCCTGAGGAGTAACAGATGAAGGGCAAGACAAAAACCGGATTCGAGTGGAAAGTTAACGCCGAAGCAATTGATAACTGGGAACTTGTTGAAATTCTGACGGAGGCCGATAAAGGAAGCTCTTCGGCACTGATCCAAGGAATGAAGATGGTTCTTGGAGATGAAGGATACAGCGCATTGAAAGAGCATGTTC
>NZ_JAXDRQ010000042.1:0-11692 GCF_034090965.1 Absicoccus sp.
TTAGAAGGTTATAAGGCTTCCTACGACACCGAAGGCAAGTTACATGTAGCCTTTGATCAGACTCAATATGATGCCTACACCAAGGCACAGGCAGAAGCCGAGGCGAAAGCAAAAGAAGAAGAGAAAAAGCAGGACAAACAGGATGAAATCTTGAATCAGATCATCGCGATGGGTATCGATATCGGACAGATGAAAGCGGATATCGACTTCTTAAAAGCCATGTCCGGTGTGGACTCGACCACGAAGGAAGGTGCATAGTATGACCGTATATCAGATGGCTAAACTATACTACCCAAAGTACTGGACACTTCGTATGCTTCAGATGCTTGTCAAGGCTGGACGACTTACTCAGACCGAGATGGATGAGATCGTGAACGGTTTCAAGGAGGGCTAATCTATGAATCAATTACAATCAAAAAACTGGTGGGACGCGGCACTTATCCGTGCGGTCAAGACGGTATGCCAAACGGCTGTCGGGACCATCGGGGCCAGTACCATGATCGAGTCAGTCGACTGGAAAGTGGTGCTATCCGCAAGCCTATTGTCCGGACTGGTATCACTGCTTACAAGCCTTGGCGGCTTGCCTGAGGTGGAAGATGATCACGCCTAAAGATGGCATGACCTTTGAGTTCTTGTTTTCATTGGCCGCCTTCGCGGTATTGATCGTCAATGTGGTGGTTATGATCAAGAGCAACTCAAAGTCGGATGCCGAGGGTGTTGTCAAAGCAAATCTCAAATTAGATGCACTTTGTCGGGATTCGAGCGAAACAAGGCTTGATCTTAAATCCATGAAATCAGATATCGAGAAGATGACAAAAAAGCAAATCGAGCATGACTTCCGTTTGGAAAAGATCGAAGAAGACCTAGACAGTGCATGCGGAAGAATCACTAAGCTTGAAGAGAAAGAAGGGTAATAACATGGCAGAAAAAGACGAATTTGAAAAATTAAGCAACGAAGCAAAAGAAGAACTTTCAAACAATAAAGAAGAAGAAAAGAAAGAAGGTAAGTAGTATGCATAGCAGTCTAACTAACAAGATCATCTTATCACCAAACCATAGTGGTCAACGTGTATGCAAGGTAAGCAAGGTCACCATCCATCATATGGCCGGTAACTTATCTATCGAGCAGTGTGGCGCTGTCTTCCAAAATACGGCAAGACAAGCATCGAGCAACTACGGCATCGGTTCAGACGGCCGTGTCGGATGTTACGTAGATGAGAACTGCCGAGCATGGACAAGCTCAAGCAACTGGAACGATCAGAGAGCAATCACCATCGAAGTTGCCGATAACAACTTATCTACCTGGAGCATCTCAGACGCGGCATATACTAAGCTGATTGAGCTATGCGCCGATATCTGCAGACGCTATGGCATCACACCAAGCTATGACGGTACGCCTAATGCAAGTTTCACAGAACATCGTATGTTCGCCGCTACTACATGTCCTGGCCCATGGATCCATGCCCGTATGCCTCAGATCGTGAAAGACGTAAAGGCTATGATGGCCGGGTCAAAACCTACAACAAACAAAGTGCAAGGCAACTTGCCTGATCAGATCTTGACAGTAGGAAGCAAGGTCCGCTCTATCGGTATGCTTGTCGAGAAAGTTGATGTTGCCAATCAGATGATCTACAACTCCGTCGCCGGCGGTTGGATCCCGTCAAAAGATGTTGATGAAGTGGACGCTCGTGATGGCAAGAAAGATCAGATCCTTAACGTCGGCAGTGGATTTGCATTCCCTCACGAAATGACGGTTGGAAAAGTCGATGTACCATCCGACAGTGTATACATCACCGAATTAGGATACTGGCTAAAGGCTCGATGCCTTACCGAGACCAAGGAAGGTCAGTAGATGGCGCTCCACTATCGCAAGAAGCCGATCGTGATCGAAGCGATGCAGCTCAATTTCAGCAACCGTGATGCAATCATCGAATTTGCAAAAGGGCACATCACGCTATCATGGCGTGATGGATACCTGGAAGGTGCGTATGTGCAGACTTTAGAGGGCTGTATGTATGCTTCCTATGGCGACTATATCATCCGTGGCATAGATGGCGAGTACTATCCGTGCAAACCGTCGATTTTTGAGAAGACGTATGAATTAGCAGACCAATTATTTTAAAAGAAAGGAGATGATGATACATGGATGAAAAAGCTATAAGAATTGTTTATAACTATATTGACGAACATTTGGATGCAAAAAGCACAAAAAAATATGAGGTATTTGTTGTATGGAAGGTTAAAGCATTACAAAACTGGAAGTGGTTGATTTCATCAACGCTTGCCGATGGGATGTATTACGAAATAACTTATAATGGCGATATAAAAGAATTCTATTTAGATGCATATAAAAAATTCGAAAACAGATGCATCAAAGATACTTATTAATTCGCAAAGCAATTTGCAAAACAACTTTTTAAACTGAAGTATATGTTTTGCAAAAATCAGTTATTGTTTTTACTGTTTTTCTAAAAAAAGCAGTTAGTGCACGATTTTGCAAAATATGACACTAAGAAAAATTATAGTGTCGAATATCACGAAATGTGGCACTAAGAAAATTCAACTATTGTTTTCGTGTAAAAGGGGTAGTTATATGGCTACCCTCTTTTTTTATGCTATAATATGACTGTGAAATGGTCACATTCGATGGGACTAAAAAAAGAAGATAACTTACGATGGATAAACGTTGGGAGTGATCCTATATGCTTTGGGTTATCTTCTTTTTTTTGTGGTATAGTTATAGTAGAAGAACAAAAAGCAATTTGCTTTTCGAGATGGTAGTGCCCCATGTACTACTGTCTTTTTTTTTGTGGCCGATTTTTGGCATAAAAAACAAAAATAGGCATGATTTTTTATAAGTTATTATAGGTCTTATTATCATAAAAAGACCGTATATAAAGCATATGGACATTTATAAATCCGATTAAAGTGCTTCTCCTCTTTTGTCCGTTTCTAAAAACGGCATTGTTGAATAATTCAACTATATTTCTATCGAGTAAAAAAAGGGATGGCCTTAGCGGTCATCCCGATTTTTTTTATGTTACGATGCTTTTTTTAGAATTAATACAGCCGTTTGTATAAATCGTCAACGGTGGTATTCATCGCGGACGCCAATTTAATCGCGTTGGCTACTGACATTTTTGCGAAATCGGTTCGGCCTTTGATCAGATCACGAACCGTCTGTTCAGGCACACCGGCCTTTTTTGCAAGACTTGAAGTGGTGTGCGGCCAAAGATCCGCAAACCTAAGCTCACGTTTGATACCCATCAGGGAGCAAAGTGAAGCATAATTGAAATATGCGTCTTTGTCTTTTCTAAAGCCTTTAACACGCTTTTTGCTCACAAAGTCAAACGCTTGTTCGTTAAGTGGCATATACTCACCTGTATCAATGCAATACAATGTATAAGTACCATCGACTTCTAACAATCGAACATGGTACTCTTTGTAGGCATCTTCAACGCTTTTAGAGCGAACCAGTTCATTTAATTTGGTACGTTGAGCTTCCCAATAATCAACGGTATTTTTTTCGCATTTGCCGTTGATCTGCAAGCCAGATTGTAAATCCTTAATAGCATCGCGGAATGCCTTGTCAAGCCATTCATAATCGTGAATGGCGTGGGTCATATCATGCAACATTTCGCTTGGATTGTAATTTTGTAAAAATTGTTCGTTTTTCATATTGTTTTTCATATTATTTTCCTCCGGGGCTTTTTTTAAGTCCCTTTCTATCTACACCCATATACTACCACGGTATACCGTGGTATACAAGCACAAATTGCATTTTTTTGAAATTTGTTTTAATCGTGATAACCTTACACCGATATAGCCCAAAGTTACACAAAAGCACCACAAATATATCTATATATAATATAGGTAAAGGGATATGGCTTTCCCTTTCTTAAAACTTTCTTGAAAGCGCCTTAGGTAAAAATACGATACCTAAGGCGTTTTCATTGGTCTAAAAAGCTATCAATTTGTATCAAAGGCCTACACATTTAATAAAGAATAAAATATAAATTGAATTGAAAGGATGTACCAGAGGCATCTTCCTTTTTTATAGCTTGATTCAAAGGCCTTCTTTTTTATATAATTGTTGCAATGGGAGTGAATAAGTATGAATTTTTCAATGTTTAATGATTCCATGTTAATGTGGGTCATCGCAATCATCATATTTGGCTTTATTGGTTGGTCCACATATAAAACGGTCAAATTGATCATGGCAAACCGTAAAGCTCTCGAATTATTTCAGAGTCAGCATCCACATGCAGGAGTATTGGATGGATCCAAAAAATCGATGTTGTTGACATTTGCCTTTGGCATCGTTTGTATTGTTTTCTTATGTATTACAGGTACGGTAATAAAAGTGGACATGAGTCAAATCTTCTACTATCGTGTGGCTTATTTAGCGTTGGCATTGATTTTCTTTGGTCAAGGTGTTGAGATGAGCGTACGTAAGAAATTATGGTTTGCCGAAGATGGGTTCTTCTATATGGAAAAATTTTATCGTTTTCGTATGATCACTTCTTATGAGCGTCAAAAAGGAACGGTACCAACTGTGAAGATCCAAATTGGCCAAGATGGAATTGTTTTACCAAATAATATGGCTGTCGTTGTAAAAGAACATGCCGAAGCGTGGAAAACCGCAAAGAAAGCGTCGAAGAAAAAAGGAAAAAGATAATTATGGCTAAGGATACTAAAAAGCAGGAAACACCGCAAGTTACGCTAACGATGCAAAAGATTCTTGATCGAGAAGAAAAAATGAAGAAGCGAAATAGTGGGCGTACCGCTAGTGAAGCTGTGATCAATGTATTTCGTAAACATAAGGCTTTCAGCCCCAAGCGAGCTGTACAAATCGATGCATTTAAGGATTTGCCTTTATCAACTTCAACGATTTCGTATACGATGGCTAATTTGATTGATCAAGGCGTCATCATGCAAAGTGAAGATAAAAAGGACTATTGGTTCAATGAAGCCCGTTGGAATGAATTATCGAAAGAAGTTGTTCGTGACTATCAATTGGTTTTTATTGTTCCATTGGTTGTTGGTTTAGCTGTATTTGTCTTGATTAAATTCGTATTTCACTAAAAAGAGCTAACGTTATCTGTTAGCTCTTTTAATATGCCATTTGTTCGTGGGTTGTTTGTTTTCCGTATACCTTATTTTTATACCCTTTCACCCTTCTTGGATGTTTTCTGACCCTCACACTTGATTTCCATACTCTTTCAAAAATGACCTTTATTGAAGATTTGTATTATTATTATGTTTTCTCTTCGCATTCATTTTTTTTTATTATATTTCCATCAATTCTCATTTAAAACGATTTTTTCAGAATCCTTTCCATTCTTACCACTATTTTCTTTTAAATGATTTTTTTAGTACATCGATTCTCCAAACATACCTCTATTGAAGATTTCTTTCCATTTGGATCTCTCTTCTCATGTATCTTCTTATTGAATGCCTTTTTTTCATTTGAAACAGCTTTTTTCAGAAGATTTCTTCTTACCATTTTCCCTTTTCAAATGATTTTATTTTGTACTGTGTGCGAACAAATGGATGTAAACGAAGATTTCTCCTCTTCGTATGCATCGATTTCTTTTGTACTTATATAATAACAGGAATCTTTTTATTTACAATAAACTGGCATTTTTGGCTAAAACTCTGGCATTTATTGATATATATAACTTTTATTTAAAAAAAGGGGACTTACATATCTGGATGGATATTTCTGTACGTGTGGAATTCCAGATTTGTTGTCCCATCTTCATTATTGTATTTTAAAAATAAAATGCAATGTGATTATTTGAATATTAAAAAACTACAAAAAAATTGGTATAGTAAAAGAAAATAGAGATATTACTTTGGAATGATAGGGAAAAGAAGAAATAGGAGATAATTAAATCGTGAAAGATTTATTTGGTGGAACTAGTAGATTTCCAGTATCGAATCATTGGGGAAGAACAATAAATTTGTAAAAAATTTGGTAAAATAAGAAAAAATGATATAATAATTTTGCTTTGCAAGGGGAGAGACAGAAATGTCAAAGAAAAAAGAGATACGACAAAATCAGATTTATCAGTTGTTGGTTGATAATGGTCGCATGCGCATCAAAGATCTCGCTGATCAGCTCGATGTCACGACGGAAACATTGCGAACGGATCTAGTCGATCTCGAAAAGCAACGTCGTGTTGTTCGTGAACATGGCTATGCGCGAAGTCTTTCTGAATTAGAAGAATCACCCCTTCAATGGCGTGAAAAAGAAAATGAAACAGATCGAAAAGTTGTGGGTATTCGTGCTATGCACTTGGTAGAAGATAATCAAGTCATCTTTTTGGATTCGGGATCTACGGTGTTATTGGGAGTGCCCGTTTTGGCAACCAAACATGGCATCACGGTCGTGACCAATAGCATACCCGTGGCTTATCAAACTGCATTGATGGATATCCATACGATCTTTTTAGGTGGACCCGTTACGAATATCGGTTTACGGACCCATGGCCATCGTGTCGTTGAAGCTATTGATGAAATCACTTTTGATCTCGCTATTCTTGGTAGCGATGGGATTGCGAATGCTCATGGATTTACGATTCTTTCGTACAATGAGATCAATATCAAAAAACATGTTATTGTCCAGTCAAAAAAATCAATTGTAGCAATGGATGGTTCTAAATTTAAGAAGAAAGCTTCTTTTGCGTTTTGTAATTTTAGAGATATCGATACTTTAGTAACAAATCCTTTTTCCGAAGAAGATAAAGCCATCGTTAAAGAAATACCGGAAATTATCGAAGTATCTTGACGCATGAACAGTATTTGATCATTTGTATACATCCCTTGATGAATTATGGTAAATTATGTGAACAAATGATTGAAAGAGGTTACAAACCATGTTAACATGGAGGAGTAATAAGACGGAGGACGAAACAATGAAATATGTAATTATGGTAAGTCATGGTGAGTTCGCACCTGGTTTACATTCAGCTGTCAAAATGATGACTGGTGATCGCGATGATGTTCTTTCTACAAGTTTGAAAGACGGAATGAGTGCCGATGAATTTGCAGAAAACTTCAAGACACTAACAAAAGATATCAAGGATGATGATCAAATTATTTTATTGGCTGATATCTTAAGTGGATCTCCATTCACCAATGCATTGAATGTACTTTCAGAACGCGGCTTGATGGGAAATACATTGGTATTAGCAGGAATGAACATGCCAATGGCAATCACGGCTGTTTTGATGAAAGACAATTTCGATGATTTTGATGCTTTAGCAGAAACATTGTTGAGTGAAGGTCGTTCAGGATTGACTCGTTTTACAGTAGACGACGATGCTGATCAAGACGACGATATTTAATAAAATTTGGTAAGGACGTTTCATAGATCATAGAACGTCTGGATAGAAACTAAAGGAGGAATAATATAATGATTAGTTTCGTACGTGTGGATGATCGTATCATTCACGGTCAAGTTGTCACAAGATGGTCAAAAGAATACCCTTGTGATGGTATTATTGCAGTGAATGACAAAGCTGCAACTACGCCTGTTTTGAAAAAATCTTTCCAGGCTAGTACAGATAAGAAAGTCTTTGTTTGGACGATGGAACATTTCTTAGATGTACAAGAGAAAGTATTGAATTCTAAGAAAAACTATTTCTTGATCACTAAGAATCCAATCGATATGAAGAAGATCTTAGTTGATCACAAATTTGTACCAAGCAATGTAAAACGTATCATCATTGGACCATGTAATGATCGTCCCGGTGCTACAAAACTTGGTAACAACCAAAGTATCACTCAAGAAGAAGCGGATGCACTAGAAGCCATCACAAAAGCTGGTTACGAAGTTGAATTCGCATTGGTTAAAGAAACTTCAATTGGTACTTGGGATAAATTTAGATCTAAATTTGGTTACTAGAAGAAGGCAGCTTCTAGTAAGCATTTAGATAAATAAAGTATAAGGTTTAAAGGAGAGAAGAGTATGACTTTATTTCAAGCTATTATTATTGGTATTTTGAGTATGTTAGCTGCTTCTACACCTGCCATGGCCGGTACTACTATCGGTAACTATACGATGAACCGTCCACTAGTTGCTGGTTTGTTATTGGGAATCGTCTTCGGCGATCTTCGTGGATGTATCCTAATTTCAATGCCAATGCAAGTTATGTGGATCGCTTTGGTTACTCCAGGTGGAACCGTCGCATCTGACTTGCGTGCCGTTTCTTATATTGGTATTCCATTGGCTTATGTAGGTGCTCGTGCTGCAGGTATGGATTTTGGTGGAAAAGAAGCGCAAGGATTAGCATCTTCTATTTCTGCTATGACTGGTGTTATCGGTATCACATTGTTCTATTTAACAGCAATGATGAACTTGATCTGGCAACACTGGGGCTGGGCTCAAATTGAAAAAGGAAATATTGAATGTGTCGGTAAAGTAGATGCCTTACTGCCTTGGATCACAAATATCGTCATTTCATTTATTCCAGTTACATTACTTTGCTACTATGGTTCAGGTGCCGTAGAAGAAGTATTCAACAACTTAAATACTTCTGTATGGTACGTCAAGGCTATCTTAACTGTTGGTGCTGTTTTACCAGCTGTAGGTATCTCTATCTTGTTGAAGTCTGTAATCACTAAGAATTCTGACTTGATCTACTTCATGTTTGGATTCGCATTGGCAGCTTCTATGGGATTGACATTGTTAGCCGCTACAGCAGTTGGTGGTGTATTCGCATTGATCGACTACAAGATGGCTATGAATAAGATTGAATTGTTAGAAGCTGGCGCTGGCGCTAGTGGTGCTGACGACGATGAGGAGGATATTTAATCATGGCTGAAAAGAAAAAAATCTCTGAAAAGGCGTTAAATACCGCATTCTGGCGTTGGTGGTATGGAAACTTAACATGTTTCTCACAAGAACACATGCAGACATGTGGGTACATGTGGGCTATGCTTGCTCCAATTAAAGATCTTTACTCAAGTCATGAAGATCAAGTAAAGGCTATGCAAGCTTATACTCCATTCTTCAATACTGAACCTCAAATTGGTGGTATCGTTGTTGGTATTACTTGTGGTTTGGAAGAAGCTCGTGCAAACGGTGCTGAAGAAATCGATGATGAATTCATTAACTCTATTCGTGCAGGTTTGATGGGACCTCTTGCCGGTATCGGTGATTCTTTGATCGTTGGTACATATATCCCTATCTTACTTGGTATCGCATTAGGATTAGCTGAAGGTGGATCTCCAATTGGTCCTCTATTCTATATCATCGTTTGGAATGTAACGGAAATCTTATTTGAAAAATTTGTCTTCAAAAAAGGTTACGAACTTGGTGGTTCTGCTGTTGATGTATTAGTTGGTGATAAAGCGACTGCATTCCGTGAATCTGTAATGGTTTTAGGACAAGTAATCGTTGGTGCAATGGCTGCTTCTTGGGTAACTGTTTCATCTCCATTGGTAATCGCAAAAGACTCAACTGGTGCTGATGTTACATTGATCTCTCGTTTAGATGGTGCGTTCCCTAAACTATTAACTTGTGCATTCGTATTGTTGGCTTGGTTCTTACAAGCTAAGAAAGGTATGTCTGCTGTTAAAGTATTATTGTTGTTCGTAGTCATCGGATTCGTTGGATCTGTAATCGGAATCTTAGGTTAATCTTTAACGATATGCAAAGCGGAGGCTTTAGCCTCTGCTTTTTTTTCTTAAACAAAGGAGTGATCAGATGAGTAAGTTATCACATAAAGAAAGAGAGCAACTGGCAAGTATTATTGATCAAGAAAATGCCATGTTGAAACGCGTTCGAAGAATCATTCGATGGGAAACCATTTTATTAGTTATTTTCGTCATTTTATATATTTGGGGTGCTTACGTGACAAATGACGCATTCCTGCCAAATATAGGTCCGGGACTTAAAACGGCCTTTCGATGGATTGGTTTGATTGGTTCCATTGTCTTTTTGATACTAATGGTCTTGTCCTTTATTTCCTATCGAAATGGACGGAAAGGATTGCTTGCCAAAATTGATTTGTATCAAGGAAAAGAGAATAAATAGCGATGACATAGCGAAGCTATGTCTTTTTTTGACTATAGGAATATGGTATTGATATAATAGTGCCTAGAAGGTGTATATATGAAAAAATTATCCATTACGATGTATTCCAGTGCCGATAAAGTAGCTGGACAAGGTGTAGGTAGCGCTTATAAAGAACAGGTACGCTTAGTCAAAGAAGGAGCGTCTGACCTTTTTGATGTCCGTATCAACGATTGGAAACATCGAAGCGATATTCAACACTTTCATACGGTAGATCCCCAATTTTTTGTGAAAATGCATGATCATCGTTGTGTAAATATTGCCTATTGTCATTTTTTACCCGATACACTAGAAGGCAGCTTACAACTCCCTGGCGTTGCCTTTACTGTTTTTAGTAAATACGTGGTTCAATTTTATAAGAGTGCTGATCGCTTGGTCGTTGTGAATCCAAGCTTTATAGATGATTTGGTTGCCTATGGCATTGATCGTAAAAAGATTTACTATATTCCTAACTTTGTTTCTAAGGAACAATTTTATTTAAAACCCATAGAGCAACGGAATCAAATTCGTCAAAAATATGGCTTTCAAGCCAATGATTTTATCGTATTTGATGCTGGACAAGTACAAACCCGTAAAGGCGTATTGGACTTTGTGGAAGTGGCAAAAAAATGTCCAGACTATCAATTCGTTTGGGCAGGAGGATTTTCGTTTGGGAAAATTACGGATGGCTATGAAGAATTGAAAGAAGTACAGGCACATCCGCCCAAAAATGTGCATTTTTTAGGTATCGTACCACGCGAAGACATGGTTGACCTTTATAATATGGCGGATGTCCTTTTTATGCCAAGCTATAATGAATTGTTTCCAATGACCATCTTAGAAGCAGTCAATCTAAGCATTCCTTTGGTTTTACGTGATCTAGATCTCTACAAAGATATTTTGTTTGACCATTATCTGCGTGGCAATGATAACGATACATTTGCCAAGATTCTTAAGAATCTACACGATGAACCAAGTATCTATCGCAGTGCACAAGCTGATTCACAAGCAATCAGCGACTATTATTCGAAAGAACATGTTTTAGACATGTGGCGAAAATTTTATGTCGATGCATATAAAGAAAAGAAGTATAAATAGGAACGACTATGAAAAATCATAAATATGTATGGAACATTCTATTAGTTTTATCCATTACGGGAATTGCTCTATACTTTGCGTTAAAAGACAACTTTACTATCATCGTGCATGCAATTGCTTCCATGAATATCTTCTCCCTTTTGATCGTGCTACTATGGGGTGCCCTCTTTACGATTGTATGGGGACTTGTTTATGTGGTATTAGGGAGGAAATATATTCAAAAATATTCCGTGAAAGATGGCGTTGCGGTTGCGTTTGTGGGGGCTTTCTTTGCCGGCATTACGCCAAGCAGTACGGGTGGTCAATTTGGTCAAGTCTATATCATGAAGAAACAAGGAATCAAAGTGAGTGACTCCGCCAGTATTTTATGGGCTGACTTTATTATCTATCAAACCACGATGATGATTTATGTAACTATTCTATTTATCTTGCGATATGCCTATTATCGAAGTCAAAGTGGCTGGTTTCGTATCATTTTTTTAGGTTATTTGATCAATTTGATCGTGATCCTTGTATTGTATACCATTGCGC
>NZ_JAXDRQ010000043.1:0-18436 GCF_034090965.1 Absicoccus sp.
CAAATCCTTGGATGAATTATTCGTAAAGAAATAATAATTACGACTTGTATCTTCCACTTTATCTAAGAATTTATGTGTATAAGGGAATAAATCATTTCCTAGATAGATGGTTCCATCCATATCCAAAATGAAAGTCTTGATTTCTTTCATCTTTTCTTGGATCTCTTTTAAATCGGTCAACATAGGCTAGGCAACAATTTCATCATAGAAACTATAGAATTTCAACAAACGCATAAAGGTTAGACGATGACGTACATATGGACTTAATTTCAATGTCAATGAGCGAAGACTTTCATCCAGGCCAATTTCAGGCAATGTTGTCAATCCATGCACATCTTTTAACCAACGAATTTCTTGTTCCGCACTTGGCAGATCTTCCAATATTTTTATGATATCAGCTTCATGGTCTTTCAATTGCTGACCAGTGATTCCTGCCATTACATTGTCTTCATTTTCTTTTAAGATTTCTGCTTGAAGAACAGGATTTTTGAAATGTTCCTTAATGAAATCAACTTCCACATCCATGTGATCTTTAACAGTGTAATTTCCTTCTTTTAATTTAACCAATGCTTTCTTATATACAGCTGATGTGATGCATAGACCAACACCAACCTTTTCTCCATGTAGATAATCAATTGGTTCATTGATAGCTGCTTCTTCCCATAAATGAGAGCAATGATGCTCACATCCAGAAGCAGGACGGGAATAGGTCATGATCTGCATGGCTAGGCCAGAAAGCAATAATCCGTACATTAAGTTTTCATAAGCACCTAAATCACCAGAGCCAATACCATCTAGATTATTGACTAAATCTTTCAAAATGTCGTATTCCCAGTTTACAATTGGCCAGCTGATATATTCTCCCGTTACGGCTGAAGCAATCCGCCAATCACACAAAGCCGTATATTTGCCTAATAAGTCCCCTACTCCGCTTGCCGTTAATCGTTTGGGTGCATTCGCAAAGATTTCACTATCGGCTAATACAAAAATAGGACTGACCGCTGTGAATGTCTTTTTCATCCCTTTCCAAGTCATGGCTGCCATGGTAGATACAAAGCCGTCTACAGAAGCTGCAGTTGGAATGGATAAGAAATTTATTTTTTTATGATAGGCATGATACCGAGTGATATCATGGATCGTACCGGATCCGCACGCAATCATGAAATCAACATCTGGATATTGTTTTAAGCCTTCTTCGGCCAATCCAACTCCATGTTCATCGGCATGCAAGTTTGTTGGATCCAAAATAATCGTATGAACACTCGGTAAAAGTTGTTCAACTTTTTTACCAGCGGCTTCATATGTGTTTTCATCACAAATCATGACAATGTTCTTATACTGTGGATATTTTTCACTTAATACCTGTGGCAATTGATCGATGGCTCCTTGTTCAATGATCAAGTCATCGACATAGATCTTTTGATCCTTTTCAGGATCACACAATCCTTTGATCTTATTTACATCAATCTGCATATTTACCCCTTTCTATTCACTCTACAAGTCTTTGTTTTGGTGTTTGTTTTATCGATTTTTTCTTTTTTTTCTTTTCTTCGTATACTGCTTTATCGAGTGCAATGTGATCTCGAATATATTCTCGAGTCTCATCCAAAGTAACATTTTTTATCCCCTCTTTTTTCAAAGGTATCATTTCACTTGGATAGCATAGGATCAATAAATCATCGGTTTCCTTTATCTCAACGATCGAATGCCATTTATAATCCATTCGGTGACCATCAATAGAATAATGAACTTTATCGGATAATGTGATGTCTATTTTATTATTGACTCTTCCATATTTTTTCTTATATCGATTGATTTGTCGTTTCGTCACCATATGTCGAGATGAAAATATCTCGCCAAAAGCCATCAGGGCTGCAATTCCAAGCCAAACGTAATTCATATGTGATCCAGGATTTGTCATAAAACCATATACACCCAGCAGGATTCCCATGATCATTACCCCAACAATTGGAATTTCATTTTGTCTATTGGCTGTATTGATATATTGTTTAATAATTTCTTCGCTATTTGTGTATTTACACGTAATCTTCTTGGTTGACATATGATTCCCCTTTTCATTAAAAAGTAAACATAAAGCCACAGAAGAATCTGTGGCTCTCAATGAATGGCTATTCTGATTCTTGACCTTGTTTGATATAAGTCGCAAGTTTTGCTGGAAGATCTTTTATATCTGTGTCATATAGGTCTTGCATTTTTTCGGTATTGGCGAACAATCCCATCAAATGTTGTAAGATTTCCATATGACTCGAATCTGTCAATGCTAGATTAAATACCATTTTCGCTGATATATCTTCTGTTTCATCATCCATGCGTCGAAAACAAACGGGCTTATCCAATTTCAACATACAAATAGCATTTTTTACTACTCCGGATGCTTCTGAATGTGGCATTGCTACGGGAACAACCGTTGGCAAGCCTGTAGGATATTCTTTTTCTCGATTGATACAATTTGACTCGAATTGATCAGTTACATATCCTTCTTCCTTTAATTTCTGGGCACAAAGGTGTATCGCTTCAAAATCTGTGTTTGCATGCCCTTCTATTGCAAAATATTTCATATCATCCATGTAATGCGCATCCTCCAAAATCATCTATTACATCATAAATAAACGGTGAATAATTTCTAGTAACACGTTCATCAAGTTATATCCGAAGAATGAATCGGTTACCATACCTTTAACTTTCAATCCTGTTGTTGATACCATCATTGTTGCTTCTGGTGCAAATACGTTTGTTGCCCAAGCAATGAAAGTGATCATGATGATACAAGAAATCAATGTACGAATGAAATTACCACGGTGTGCTAATGTTGGCATTACAACTGTGTAACATACAACAGACAAGATGCCAACAGGGAAGTAATTCATATTTGGAATGATAAATGCACATAAGATGGTATATGGAATCATGATAGCTGTAATAACGATACATGTTGGATCACCTAAACCTAAACATACATCCATACCAATCAACAATGTGTCATCTTCACCAACCCATTTCGACATAAATTCGTTGGCTGCACCGCCAATTGGTGTGATACCTTCCATCATTACGGCAACCATACGTGGAATCAATACCAATACAGAAGCAAAGCCAATGGCCATTTTGAATACACCCGTAACGTCTTGATGAGTCATCAAAGCCAAAATAACACCAACAACAATACCGATGAACGAAGATTCACCAAAAACACCTAATTTTTGTGATAATTCATCCACGTTTACATTTACTTTATTTAATCCAGGAATTTTACTATATAATTTATCCAATGCTTCAAAAATTGGATACATTAATACAAATGATGCCGTCGAGCAAGTTGTACCTTCCAATCCATAATAATCTTGCCAAGCTGGAGCAACATGTTCACCAAATTTAATAGCTACAACTGCCATGATCAAGGTAATCAAGACACCAATCCAAACATTATTAAACATCGCATAAGCCAATGCACCTGGAATCAACATATGGATAAAGTTCCAAATATCCACATTCATTACTTTTGTCCATTTCATTCGAATCATAATGATGTTGATAATGAAGATAACGGGTACAACAAATGGTGCAAATGGCACGGACCAAGATGCCGCCCCAACAGCTGCCCATCCCATATCGGTAACAGTATATCCATGTCCTAATTTCGAGTAAAAATCAACAGCTGGTTGAATGGTCGTAAACAATAAATTAATGACCAGACCTAATCCATTAAATCCAATACCTACTAATAAACCTGCTTTTAATGCTTCACCAAACTTCATTCTGAATACTAAACCTAGAATCAAAATCATGATTGGCAAGATGGCTGTAGCGCCCATTCCTAATAATGTTTGGACGGCGTTCATTAAAATATCCATATTCTAAATCTCTCCTTAATTCTTTTCTTATTCTTGTTTTGCAAGTACTTCTTTACATGTTTGCACAATTTCTTTGGCTACTTTGTCTTTTCCAATTCCCGAAATCAAACCAAAAACTTTAATCAATGGTTTGTCAATATGTCCTCGGAAATTCGATGTGGTCATCACAATATCCATATTCTTAGCGGAAGATTGAATCGTTTGAACGGTTCCTTTATGTACATTTACTGGAATACCGTTTTCTTTACAAATCTTTTTCACAGCTTCTGCTGCAACAGAACTTGAAGCGATTCCACTTCCACACGCTACTAAAATTTCAACTGGTCTTTCTGCCATATTTCATTCCTCCTATACTATTCATTTGGTAATAGATCTTTATTCTTTTCTTCATTTGGAATCAATACAACCTTGATTGCTTCACCTGTTTTAGTTAATTGAATTCCTTCATTGATTTTGCTCAATGGTAAAATATGTGTGATAAATTTCTTAGCTTCAAATGCATCGGATAAAGCCAAATGGAATGATTGTTCCACTTGAATACTGTTTGCTCCAAAATGGCCATAGATCCATAAACCATTGTAGTGTGCGTAATTCGTGTCAATTTCAGCCAATTTACCTTTAGCGACACCTCCAAACCAAACAGTGATACCACCTTTACGTGTCATGTATAATGCCTGATTCTGCGTCACGGTAACTGGTGTTGCTGAAATGACCTTATCCGCGCCTTTTCCGTGAGTCCACTTTTTAATAGCTTCGACTGGATCTTCCTTCGAAGAATTGACATACAAATCCGCACCAAATCGTTTCGCTAATTCTAGTCTTTCTTCATTCAATTCCACCATCGCAATTTTTGTAGCACCTCTTAATCGTGCTAATTGAATATGGAAACATCCAATAGGACCGGCCCCAATCACAACGACAGTATCGCCATATCGAACATCAATATTATCCTGACATGCATAGACCGATGATAGCGGTTCGGCTAACGTAGCGGCTATGACATCTTGATCCGGTGCTAATTTAAATACGGAATCTCGCGATAATTGGGTACCGGTAACGACATAGTAATCCGCAAATCCACCTACACGTTCTGTGTATTTTCCTTGGTTTTCACACATTTCCGAATGTCCAGAACGACAGGCCTCACAATGTCCACAATGATCAGCTGGATAAACATAAATATTTTCACCTAATTCATATCCTTTGACTTGAGGACCTTTTTCAACAATTTCACCAACGATTTCATGTCCATATACGTGCGGATATTTACCTTGACGAGAATCGGTTGTCATATTACGAATATCAGATCCACACAAACCAACGGCCCGTACATTAATAATCAAACCATCCTCAGGACAAACTGGTGTTTCTATCTCTTCCACACGAATATCATTAGGACCATACATTACTGCTGCTTTCATCTTACATACCTCCTTTCCTATCGCTTTGCTTTCTTTATGGCTTCCAGATCTTCATCGGAAAGATTGGAAACGCCCATTGTCTTAGCCAAATTATAAATTTTTAATACTTCTTCTGTTGCTTCAACAACAGCACATGCATGCTCTAATGTTTTTGCCACACATACCAAACCATGATTCGCTAGCAATACAATGTCATGTCCTTGAATCGCTTCGGATAGACCATTTGTGATATCCAAGCTACCCGGTAATCCATAAGGAATGCATGGAATTCCATCATGTAAGATGGCGAATGTGGTTGAGCAACGAATGTCAATGCTCTTGTTGCAATACGCATAGGCTGTCATGTAAGGTGCATGCACATGTACAACGGCATTGCAATCTGGCCTTGCAGCTAATGCCACTTTATGCAACAAATATTCACTCGAACGTCTTTTCTTTCCATCTACTTGATCATCGCCTTTCATAACGGCGATATCTTCAGGCTTCAAAAACTCTTTTCTGGTAGATGTTGGAGTAACATATAATAAATCGTTTTCACGATCATAAATGGAAATATTGCCTTCCAGAGAATTTACAAGCCCTTTCTGATCAAGAATTTTAGAATAAAGTACAACTTGTTCCTTTATTTCTTCTGAATTCATTCATTGATTCCTCCTTTTTTTATTTATCGTTTTTGAATACGCTTTCAATTTAAACGATATTCAACATTATGAAAAGAAGTAGAAATTTCTCAACGAGAAATTTTTTGTACTTTTTATTTCAAATAAAGGAAGTGGGATTGATATCGTTTAATAAAATAAACAAAAAGAATAAAAAAAGTGCATGCTAACTACATACACGGACGTTTTATTATGTAAAAATATATATATATATATTAGAAATCCAATGATTTGTCATTATACATCATTTCCAACATACGAATGTACAATTTTTTTCTTATTTGGGAAAATAAATCATCTTTTTAAAATTAAATCCATTGTTAATATAAAAACTAGATAAAAAGGCAGGTATGAAATATGAAGAGGCGAACTATCGATTTAATTAATGATTTATCAAAGCCAACCAATTATTCCTTACAAGATTTAGCCACTTCCTATCATGTGACTGTACGAACCATTCGGAATGAGATCAAAACCATCAATGAATTCCTTTCTAATTATGGTTTCAACAATATAACCATCGAAAAAAATGGATGGATTCAAGTCAACCGTGATTTTTCTTCATGCCGAAAATTTCTTCAAATTGATGACCTATATGAATATAAATTAAGTCCAAAAGAACGTATCATTGCTGTTTCCTGTATTCTGCTCATGAAGCAAGATTATACAACTTTATCGGAACTTGCTAATCAATTGTATGTTTCAAGAACCACGATCATCAATGACTTACCCGCTATCAAAAAATATTTAAGTCAAGTGCAAATTCAACTTTATCCTCATCAAAATAAAGGGCTATGCATCGATAATGATGAGATTACTTGTCGAGAAGCACTCATGCGTATCTTGGTATTGGACAATGATCCGAACGATCTCTTTATCACTTATTTATTAGAACATGTTATTTTTTTAAACGATGTCGATCGTAATATGATTCA
This sequence comes from Absicoccus sp., assembly GCF_034090965.1. Lineage (NCBI taxonomy): Bacteria > Bacillati > Bacillota > Erysipelotrichia > Erysipelotrichales > Erysipelotrichaceae > Absicoccus > Absicoccus sp. The sequence goes on from NZ_JAXDRQ010000043.1 coordinate 6,888, forward strand.
TAACATCATTACCGAAATTGAAAGCGAATATCATATTCAATTTACTAAAGACTCATCCAAACTACTTAGTTTTTATCTAGAACTCATGATGGAACGGAATCAACGTGGATTCTATATCAATAAACACATCCCTTCATTTGGCGATGAATATCATTTTGCGCAGGATATCCTACGTTATATTTGCCAATATAGTGTTATTGAACCCAATGAAAAAGAAATTAACGCATTGGGTTATATTATAAAAAATATGTTGCATTATACATTGTTGGTATCCAATGATCGAGAAACCATTGCGATTCAAGTGTTAACTCGAAAATTGATTGAATATGTATCCAATGATTTACGAATTGATTTGACTCGAGACTATCAACTGTATGAAAATCTGTCCAATCATTTGAATTCTATCTATCATGAATCCATAACGGAAACAGCCGAAAATCCGGTTCTCCAGGATATTCGTTCCACCCAAAAAACGGTCATCAAAGCGGTCAACAACAACATTGGTATCGTACGAGAATTCTTTCAACGACCACTAAGTGAAATTGATATTATGTATATCGTGATTCATTTTTGTGCAGCAATCGAACGATATAAAACTACCAAAATCAACTACAATGTAATCTTGGTTTGTAATGCTGGTATTGGTACTTCCCAATTGATCCAAGCAAAACTTGTTAACTATTTTCATGTAAATGTTGTCGGTATCATTTCGAGTTATGAAATAGATAGCTTACACGAAAATAGTGCCGATTTGTTGATTTCGGTCATCCCCGTTTATGATGCCCCCATTGAATTCATCAATATCACACCACATTTGACCGAAGATGATTATATTTTGATTGGTAATAAGATCACCGAATTGCGTTTACATAATCATATGCCTGTCAATTCACATACTTCTGAAGTTTCAGAAATTGGCATCATGGATACAATTCGTCCAATCTTGATCAATGATGTGCCAGAAAAGGCCGATGCCCTTTATGAAAATGTGAAAAAAGCCATACATCGATATTTTAATCGGATTCAACCTGCAAATGAAATCGATAATACATCACCCTTTCTCCATCACTTATTAACACCTGAATTTATTGTTTTCGATGTGGAATGCAAAGACTGGAAAGAAGCCATAAGAAAATCTGCACAACCTCTTTTAAAATTTGGATATATCGAAAATCGATATGTTGCCAGTATGATCCACGGAGTTGAAGAATATGGACCTTATATTGAAATTGCACCAGGCTTGGCAATTCCTCATGCAGGATTAAATGATGGAAGTTACAAAACAGGAATGAGCATGCTCCGTTTATCTACACCTATTCCTTTTGGTGTGGAAGAACTCGATCCTGTACAATATGTCGTAACATTATCGTCCATTAACCAAAAAAATCATTTGCGTGCTCTTTTTCATTTATTGAGTTTATGGCAAAATGAAAACTTCTTAAAAGAATTGAATGCGACCGATTCTACAACAGAAGCCAATAAGATTATCGAAAAATTTGAATATACATTGAGCGATTACTAAAATATCCTCTATACTATGAATAGAATATCGAGGTAAAAAATGAATAGGATACAATTTGTGATCACGGATCTAGATAACACACTACTCAATAATGAAAAGAAAGTATCGTTGTTGAATCATCAAGCCATTGAAGATTTGAAACAAAGTGGCATTTACTTTGGATTGGCTTCTGGCCGTGATTATCAATCGGTTTTTACATTATCGAAAGATTGGGGCATCGATGCTTTTCTTGATATCATCATTGGTGGAAATGGGCTTCAAATTTTTCAACCTCAAAAGAATCAACTCATTTGTCAAAATAAAATTTCCAATACAATCGCTTTAAAGATCTATAAGACCTTCAAAGATTCGGGCGGATATTATTTTGCACGAAATGGAGCCAACCGTTTTCAAGAATCAACAGACACTGATTTACATGCCGATGCTATAAAATATCAAGAACCAGAAAATATTGTTGATCTACAAAGTTATCTATCCACTCATGATGTCGATAAAGTATCTATTTTCTGTCAACCCAATCAAATGAATCACATGAAAGAAATTGCCAAATCATTGCATGGATTGCCAATTTCTATGATGCAATCATCGAGTCATTTATTAGAATTCATGGACAAAGACACAAATAAAGGATCCGCTCTTCACATTGCCTGTAACCAATTGGGCATTTCCATAGAAAATACCATGGCATTTGGTGATACGACCAATGATTATTCCTTGATCAAAGCAGCCGGCATTGGTGTATGTATGAAAAATGGAACCAAGGATGTCAAACTAGTAGCTGATCATATTACCCAATATACAAATAATGAGGATGGATTTTATCATTTCATTCAAAAACATATACTAAGCAGATAAAAAGTGAAGGCGGCCAAACCTTCACTTCTATTTCTAATCGTCGAATCCTCCATAAAGCACGGATGAGTATACATGTAGGTCGTAAATCCAGCTGGATATTCATACAAAATGCTTTCCATCCTACATCCCATCATTTCTAGCCAAACACATTATTATCCTTTATTTAAACTTCCAAGAGATAATTTGCCACTTCCTCATCGGTGATCAATACATTGATCCATTTTCCCTTTAATACCGATAAGATGGCTTCTTTCTTTTCTAGCCCACCGGCAGCACCAACACGAACCGGAATTTTACGAAAAGCTTCCAGATCCAATGCCATCAATTGATCATGATAGGCCATTTGGACAAGGTCTCCATTTTCATCAATGATTTGTCCAACCAATTCACCAACGCCTTTTTTGGTCGATAATTCATGACGCATTTCTTGATCCAACATTGGATCTCCCATAGCATTGGAATCGGGCTCTACCGTACCAATACCAGTAATCCCTAAATCGGCATTTTCGGCCATATCTAATATTTCACGTATACTTTTTTCCCGAATCAGTGTCTGTTTCACTTCAGATGCACTCACCATCAATGGCGCCAACAATTGATAACCATCACAATTTAAGATATTTGCCAAACGTTCAATCAAATAGTTCGAATAGGAAAAGCGATATTCAAAATCATCCGATGGATTATAATTGGTCGATCCCATGAGTGGTAATAAATTTACATTCTGATATTTCTGAAACTTTAATCGCATGTCTTTTTCCAAAAAAGCCACCGATTGTTGAAGCGTTTTCCCACGACTTAAGGCAATGGACATATCGTTATGAAGTGTGCGAAGCAAAAAATCTGAAACATAATAAGCAATTTCTTCACCAATATTGGAAGAACTTTTTTCGTCTTTGTATACAATGATGGCTTCCTGGAGTTGAAACTTTTTTTCTAAAGCTTCTTCTTTACTGATCAAAAGACCTTGTGGTCGATTGATCACCACTTGTACGTATCCTTCTTTTTTTGCTTTTTCCAAAGCACGGAAAACCGTCGTACGGGAAACATTCAGTTTCTTGCCAATTTGTAGCTGAGACATGCCCTTTCGGTAATACATCTCAACAACTTTGTAAATAAATCGATCATCGCGCATATTCTTCTCCTCTATTCTTTGTGTTTAATAGGATATCATCCATTAAATTGTCACAAAGCAAAGAATGGCATGAATTATTCATTGATCATCAAATACAATGCTAATGCGATAATTTCCATCCACTGCGGCTTGATATGCTTTTTGCATATCTTGCAAAGGATATCGAGCTTCAATTAATTCCGATACATCAATCATGCCCATGCTTAAGGCTTTGGACGCATCTTCAAAATCATCATTGGTACCTCCATAAGTGCCGACAATTTCCATTTCTTTATAGTGAATATCATTGGCTGGTATATTTAATTCAGGTCCGGGATGCCCAGCTGCAAAGACCAAGAATCGTCCATGCCTTTCCTTTAGCATTTCTGCCCCTTGCTCATAGGCTTTGGTATTCGCAACTGCAGCAATCACTGCATCGGCACCTTCTCCATTGGTGATTTCTTTGATTCGTTGTACCGGATCTTCGGCTTTGGAATCAATCACTATAAAGCCCATTTTTCGAGCTGTTGCAATTTTTTCATCCAACAATTCCGAAACGATCACACGCGCACCATAAGAACGAGCGGCCAATGCATTCAATAACCCCATTGGACCAGCACCAATAACAACCACCGTTTCAAAGGGTCTCACATGTAATTTTTTCATACCGTTCAATACTGTAGCCAATGGCTCTGTAAAAGCAGCTTCTGATGGATCCAAGCTTGAATTCAACTTATATAAACTATCTACCGATTTTACGGTATAATCCGCAAACCCAAACTCACCAAACTTATAGCCATCTTCGCTTTCGGATCGGAAACTGGCGCAACCGGAAACATTGCCATGGCGACATTCTAAACAATGACCGCAACCTTGATAACCCAGAGCCACTAAGTCACCAATCTGAAAATCATTTACTTTAGCACCCCGAGCGATGATCACTCCACAGCCTTCATGCCCACCAGCCATTGGATAGCCTTGCTGTTCTCTAAGTCCCATAAATTGTTGATAATCGACCGTACAAATGTTACAAGCCTTCATTTTGATCAATACATCATAGTCTTTCAAGGCAGGAATCGGTCGTTTTCGAATTTCACATTGACCTTTTTTTACTAGACAAGAAAAGGTCATAGTTTCTGGTAATTGACTCACTTTTCGTCTCCTGTTATTTATGATCACTAATATGTGCATTTGTTCTTTATTTACTTTTATTATAGAAAATCAACAAGAATTGTCAATTCAAAATTAACTTTATTTCATATATATGGAATTTTGACTACTATGTGCGAAAAAAAGAGACTGATTTCTCAGTCTCACAAAGCTCTTCGATAGATTTCAATCACGTCGTCAGTACTCAGATCCACAAAGCTACCTTCACATGCTGCTTTTTCTGCCATCGCTTGGAAATTCTTCTCATCAGTGATGCCTACTTCACGTAAGGTTCTTGGGCATCCTAATTCGTCAAATAAGAAATGTTTTGTTTTTTCAATGGCTTCTTTGGCAATAGTTCGTTTATCTTTCTTTGCGTCAATGTTCCAAACATTGATTCCATACGTGGCAAAGGCATCCACTTTCTGATCAAGGATGTATTCCATCCAAACCGGCGTCAAGATGGCAAGTCCCTCACCGTGAGTCACATCATAGACAGCACTCAATTGATGTTCCATACCATGAACACACCACTTCACTTCTGCACCTTTTTTCAAGAGACCGTTAATGGCATTGCTGGAACACCACATCAAATTGGCACGGGCATCATAATTGGTTGGATCTTGGATGGCAATTGGGCCATAATGAATCAGTGTTTTCAGTAGGCCTTCCGCAAAGCGTTTTTGCAGATACGCCCCTTCCACATTGGTAAAATAGTTTTCAAACGTATGCGACATGATATCGGCTGTACCGGCTGCTGTTTGTCGTTTTGGCAATGTGTAGGTATAGGTTGGATCCAAGATCGACATCGTTGGAAAGATATGATCCGAATGTAAACCTTTTTTGATTTGTAGATCCATATCGGAAATAACACCGACATTATCCATTTCGGATCCCGTAGCGGCCATGGTCAAAACTACATAAATAGGCAAAGCCCCATGAACTTTTTCATTATCCATGACAAGATCCCAGGCATCGCCCTCGTAGACAGCTCCTGCTGCAATAACTTTGGCACAATCAATGGATGAACCACCGCCAATCGCCAATACCGCTTCGATTTGATTGTCCCGACAAATTTGTATCCCTTTGCGAACGGTTTCAATGCGTGGATTGGGTTCTACACCAGATAATTCAAAGACTTCATGATCGGATAATTCTTTTAAGGCTGCATCATAAATGCCATTACGTTTGATGGATCCACCACCATACACCAACAAGATCTTTTTTTGCGTAATTTCACTTAAATGTGAAATCATTCCTTTCCCAAAATGGATACGCGTAGGAATGTAATAAGTAAAATTATTCATAGGTTTTACATCTCCTGTTTTCTTTGTATCCATTATACCATGAGATTTTCGACATGCAGACACGACAATTTCATAGGCATGTTTAGCTTGTTTGCCACCCAATACCACACAAAACAAATCTCCCAGGGCATTCGTAAAAGAAATTGTAAAGTAGTATTTGGATGGATTGGGACAAGATCGCAAACGTACAGCTAATGTACTCAATAAAGACAAGCGTTCTTTCGGCAATCGATGAACAATTTGAACTTCATTTTCATAACGCAACGTGCGAATGTTTTTATAATCAATTTGTGAAGTTCTTTGAAAGGTTGATAGTAGTAAGCGATCATTCCGAATATCCAATTCGGCCCAGCCTTCTTCTGGCATTTGTGGATGACCACCCAAATAATTGACCTTTACATTTTCAATGGTCTGACTTGTTTCTTTTTGATCCGCCAAATATTGGAATAAAGCATCCGCTTCTTGCTCCTGTCCTTTGGGAATTTTGATCTTAAATTGATTTTTGCGCGTTTGCAGATACATCACATTTTTCTCGCGCCGTATATCCATGATATCGCTTTTCTTAAAGTCTTCACTCAGAAACATTTGTTTGATGGATATTCGATCATGATACACCTGAATCGAAGTTGATTTGAAACGAAATGTTTTATCCATATTGCATCCACTTTCTAATTATAAATAGTTGATATCTACTTTTGCATCCGACATGAACAAGACATCCACATCTTCTTTGTCGGATCCATGGTACATCTTTGTTCCTGCTTTGAACCAAACAAAATCGCCAGGACCAAAATCACCTACATTGGTAACTAATTTTCCTTTTAATACATAGAAACCGTGATTACATGTATGCGTATGCCAAGGAATCATACAACCGGCAGGATAAATGATTCGTTTGATCGTGGCACCCGTTTCTTCATCTTCCACAAAGAATTTTTGATACAATGTCTTTTTTGTTTTGGAGTTCGCATGTGGATACTCTTTCATATCATAACTATCTTTGGGTAAGATAATGGCACTGTTTGAATCGTCCGAATCATGACTATATGGCTCATCATAATAGACCATATCCAATGGTTTATTGGTCATGTATAAAACATCAACTTCCTCATCGGTTGCGCCATGATACATCTTGTACCCTTCTTTAAACCAAACAAAATCACCAGGACCAAAATCACCTACATTGGTATGCATCGTTCCTTTTAATACAAAGTCACCATGTGCACAATGATGTTCATGATTGGTGATCATGTTACCTTCGGGATAGATCATTCGTTTTACCAACATGCGATCGGGAACTTGAATAAATTCACGTTGATACATTAATTTTTTATTATGTGAATTGATATGATCATAATCCTTCATATCATATTCATTATTTCGAATGATTAATGCATCTTCCATATTATTCTTCATCCATATTCACAAAACAACGCATGGCTGTTTCTACATCTTTTTCCATGGCAATGCGTCCTACTTTGGCTGCATCACTGAACATCTTATATGGGCCTTGTTGCGATACGGCATCACCGCCTGCTTTATCCATATATGTATAGTAGTTGATCTTACGAACTCCATTGGCAATGACTTTTTTATAGTCTTCATGGGATACCCCACTGCCACCATGCATGACGATTGGGACTCCAGTTTGTTCACTGAGTTCTTTGACCAATTCAAAGTCTAGATTTGGTTCGGAAAAATATTCACCATGTACCGTTCCAAAAGAGGCCGCCAAACAATCTACACCGGTTTTTTCTACAAAGTCTTTGGCTTCGCCTGGATCCGTATACATGCTACGATCCGATTTACGATTTTCCGTGATTCCTTCATTATTTAAGGTGATTCCTGCCATCTTGCCAATTTCTGCTTCGATCGTCACTCCATATTTCTTGGCAAGCGCTACTGCTTTTTGGGTCATCTTGACATTTTCTTCATAAGGCAAAGAAGAACCATCAAACATCATGGAGGTAAAACCTAATTTCAAGGCTTTTTCAATATAATCTAGATCAACACCATGATCTAGATGGACAACAACAGGTACTTTGGCCCGCTTAGCCATCAATACCATGACAGGGCCCATCTCTTCTAGATAGGCTACATCATTTTCTTCATGTGTCTGAGCAAACGCTAAGATGGTTGGCATATTTAAGGTTTCTGCCGCTTCTAGAATGGCTTGGATATTCTCAAAATTGACAACATTGAAAGCTCCAATGGCAATCTTTTTTTTATTCGCTATTTGAAATACTTCATTTAAATCCGCTAACATAGACCCTCCTATTTTGAAAATTCGATTAATACTTTATATGATTCTGGACTTGCGGCAAAATCTAAGGCTTCTACAATATCTTCTGGCGCATACGTTTTAGAAATAACTGGTTTCAAATCTAGGATTCCTTTACTGATGCAATCAATCGCACGACGGAAGGATTCTTTTGTACCATTCTGAGTACCTGTCACATAAATTTCTGCTTTATGTAGACGACCGGCATCGACTTCAATCGGTTTATTTGGATGAATCGAACTGAACATATTACAGTAACCACTCTTTGCGGTCATTTCAATGGCTTGCGCAGCAACAGCTGGTATGGCTGTGGTATTAAAGACAACATTGGCGCCTCGTCCATTGGTTAGATCCTTAATTTGTTGAACCGCATCCGATTCCATTGGATTGATGGTTACATCGGCTCCCAATTGACGAGCAACGGCTGCACGTTCTGGATTTACTTCACTTACAATGACTCGAGCACCTTGTTTTTTAGCGCAAATCACGTGAAGCAATCCCATGACACCGCCACCTAAAACAACGACATCATCGCCCATTTTGATGGGTGTACGCTGGATACTATTGATGACACAAGCTAATGGTTCGGTTAAAGAAGCTACATCCGAAGGCGTTTCTTTTGGATATACATACAAATCACGAGCATCCGCTACCGCATATTCCGCAAATCCATAAAAACCAGAATATCCATTGGGATTGTTGTAGTTCAGTCCATTCATGAATTCGCTACAAATATTTTCATGTCCGTGTTTACAATCGTCACAAATACCACAATCATCAATAATATAATTAATGACATGATCACCCACATGGATTAGGTTTTCGTTTACATTCGGTCCGATTTTTTCAACAACCGCACAATATTCATGTCCGCCGATATGAGGGTAAGAAAATTTATTTTCTCCTTGATAATCACGGACATCATTGACACAAATCGCAGCAGTCAATACGCGTAACAAAACTTGTCCATATTTTAATTCAGGAACTGGTATATCTTTTACTTCATACGTTTTTGGAGCTACAAGTACACATGCTTTCATTTTTTCTTTTGTCCTTTCTATACAAATAAATATAGGAGCATCCGAAGATACTCCAATAAAATAGTAATGATCCTTTAAGTTGAGATATTTTCTAAAGAGAGAGAAGAGTTTTTGGCCGAGGTAATCATTACTATTTTTGGTTAATTTTTATTCATTTACAAATGCAACGACTTTATTAGCTAGATCTTCAAGGACGCCCAAGTCACCCATCATCGATAACATGGTGTAACGAGCTCGATTCTCTTTTCCATATACCAATGCGTTATACAACATTTCATCACTGAATCCAACTTGAGATGGGAAATATGGTGCGTCTAAGATCTTCAAGATTTCGATCATACGATCTGAAGTAGGCATATAATCATCCATCAACTTAACGATTTCATCCCAGTTCTCTTCAATCTTATCAATACGTTTTAAACGTCCTTCTGGCTCATTTTTCTTAGCTTCATGTTCCAATTCAATGATGGCATCGCTTGCTGTGCCATAAACTTCTTTCATCTTGGCTTCCCATGCCGCTTGATCATATTGTTTGGCTTTCGCACGAGCTGCATCAAAATCAGGACGAGATTCACGTAAGAATTCGGTCATCTTCAAAATGACAACTTCAGCTAAACCAACTTCAATTCCATGCAACACTGGAATTTGACCATTTTGAATTTCAATAGCTTCCCAATAATGATTTAAGTGATGCTCACAACCTGCTGCTGGACGAGAATTTCCAACAAAACTCATAGCTACACCGGTCAATACAAGACCTTCCATGATATCACCAATCACTTTTGGATCACGGCTGGCTGCTTTGTCCGCATTCTTCAATACATTATCAATGCAATCTTTAACTAAATTCACAACGGTATCGCAATAATACTCATCATTGATGATTTTTGAAATACGCCAATCATTCAAACAAGTAAATTTTCCAAGCAAATCACCCAGACCAGCTGAAATCATACGTGCTGGTGCACCACATAAAATATCGGTATCACCAATGATAAACAATGGTGTTTGTGCAGGAATGGTTTGTTTGATATTATCGACCATCAAGGCAGCGCCACTGGATGCAAAGCCATCCATTGGTGCAGCGGTTGCTACAATCGCATAAGGCACTTTCATTTGATAACTAAAGAAACGACACATATCATTGATTGATCCTGTACCGACTGCTACAACTAGATCTAGATCTCTCGGTGCATCAATCATTAATTTTCCCAAAGATTCTTCATTAGGGATAAAACGTCCACCTGTGAACACATGCGCTTTTGCATCAATATTTGCATCATGAAGGATATTCATGACTTTTTCACCAGCGATTCCGTAAGTGATTTCATCACAAGCAACGTATACCTTTTTAAAACCATATTTTTCAACATAATCAACTAAAGAGTTTAATACGCCGGCTCCAACCGTACATCCTTCCAATCCTGTAGAATGGGTACGTCCACAACTACAAGCAAATGGCTTTCCTAAGTAATCAGCCAATTTAGGTGCATTTGACATAATCATTACCACCTTTCATTTTTTTAAGATTATTACCTTTGACCTATTCGAATCATAACAATCTTTAGATTATGAAAGGTGCTTTCCTTTGCGCATAAGATTACGCAATCTGCTATGATTTATTGATTTGCATATTGCATAATTATTATGAAAAAAGGTACTTCTTACGAAGTACCTATTTCTCCATTTCGGCTAATTTTTCAATCCTTCTTACATGTCGTTCGCCATTGCTGAATGGCGTAGACAAAAAGGTATGCACGATATCTTTTGCCACTTCAATACCTATGATTCGTTGTCCCATGGATAACACATTGGCATCGTTATGTTCACGCGTTAAACGGGCCATGGTCGTATTTGTACAAAGACCACAACGAATACCCTTTACTTTATTGGCAGCAATGGAAATGCCAATACCTGTACCACAAATCACGATTCCCTTTTCAACTTCATGATTGGCGACCTTTTCAGCTACAGCTTTCCCAAAGTCTACATAATCGCAGCTTTCATAACTATCTGTGCCACAATCAATGACTTCATGTCCTTCATTGCGCAACATTTCCATGATGGTATTCTTATAGTCTACAGCACCATGGTCATTTCCAATGGCAATTTTCATTTGATGCCCTCCACAAATTCTTTGATATGTTTGGCATTCAAGCCATAATGATCCAACAATTCAGCTGGGGTACCGCTTTGTCCAAACGTATCCTGTACACCCATCATATATTGTGGACAACGATCGGTTTCTGAGGCCAATACTTCCGCTACCGCTCCGCCTAAG